>CAJUPF010000052.1 GCA_910588565.1 uncultured Lachnospiraceae bacterium | reverse complement strand
AAATCCCTTGGTCTACTGGTGTTTATAATTTTAAATCGACTGTGAATAGTAACATGCGAAGGACGACCAGGGAAATAAAGTATTGACATGTACCAGAAATAAACATACGTTAAAGTTTTTCTATACAGAGCGCGGCGCATCGGGTTCAAGCTGCTGGATGCAGTTTACAATACCATCCGTATCGTCTATGACGCCGGAAACAACAGACGAAGATTTTGGTCATTTGGAAGTTGACAAAAAGATATTTATCACTGCAAATGGCAATGATTATCTGGTAAAAGATATCTATCATGAGAATCAACAGCAGGCAGATTTCTGTAACGAAAAAGAGTTTACATTCACAATTGCATTGCAAGGTTTAGTGGATGATTATGCATATGTAAAGTATGATCGTGATGGGAATCCAATAAACACTTCGGATGGAAGCGGTATACTTGCCTGGGATACGATTTCAAATGGAGAAACATTCACACTGAAAGACGGCGAATATATTAGTATACGATATTTGCCGGCTGGAACCGGATATACCATAACAGAAGAAAAAGATGAGGGCGAAGGAAAAACCGGAGTACAGATTCAGGGAATTGTATACGACAGTACGCATATAACAGTTGATCAAAATGATGAAATAAAAGATTTGAAAGCAGAAGGTACTATAAAGCCTACACAGACAAGTAAAGTTCACTACGTGAACAAATATCATGCCTACGAATTGCCAAAAACTGGCGGCACAGGTAAAACCCCATATACAATGGCAGGTGTCATAGGAGTATTTGGCGCAGGTCTTCTGTATAGAAAAAAATTCAGGGAAAGGAGGGTACGGCGTTCCTCTTGAAACTGAATGGAACATCTCAATAACCTATACCAATGGCGAAAAGCCATACTTTAAAAACAAAAATTTTCAAAGAAAAGGAGAATGAATTATGAAAAGAATGAAGAAACTCGCTAGTTTATTAGTAGCGCTGGTTATGACATTAGCAATGGCTATTCCGGCATTCGCAGCGAACAATAATCCGTATACGATTTCTGTTAAACAAAATGCGGATGATAAGTTGGAGCATACGTATAATGCGTATCAGATTTTTGCAGGTGATTTATCATCTGAAGGTAAACTTTCCAACGTTATCTGGGGTAATGCAGTATCAGATACGGCTGGTTTATTGGCTGCATTAAAAGCTGAAACAGCTTTTAATGGTGCATTTGATGCTTGCGAGGATGCTGCAGACGTAGCGGAAGTATTGTCAGATACAGAGAAATTTAAAGACAGCGATATATCAAATGCAACATTAACAGATACGTTTGCAACTGTTGTTGAACCTTTCCTCGGTACTGTAGCAGGCACGGCAACTGGTACAGGAGATGTAAGAATTAATGTTACTGGCGCAGGTTATTATCTGGTAAAGGATGTAAGCGAGAATTTGTCAAGTGATGGCGCTTATACAAGATTTTTACTGGAAGTTGTAAACAATGCGACTGTAAATGTAAAATCAGAAGTTCCAAGTGGTGACAAACAGCTTTACACAGAAGATGCAGAGGGTAATATAGTTCCGGGAGATGCAAACTTTGGCGTGATTGGTTCTCATGTTTCTTATGTAATTACCAGTAAAGTACCGAATCATGTTGGTTATGATTACTACTACTTTATTATGAACGATACTTTAAGCGAAGGCTTGACATTTGACGGGGCGTCCACAGTTAAAGTTACAGTAGATGGCGTTGAGTTAGTACAGGGTACAGATTACTATGTATATACTGGCGCAGATGCAGGTGCATATACTTTCCGTTTAGCATTTGCAGATATTATGAAGTATGAAGTTGGAAATGAAATTAAGGTAACTTATTCTGCAACTGTAAATGGAGATGCAGTAATCGGAACTACTGGTAACCCGAATACATGGAAATTAGATTATTCAAATAACCCGAACGATACGTATAACGGCACACAGGATTCAAGCAAACCAGGTCTGCCGGATGAATCAAAAGATGTTGTTTTAGGCGAAACTCCGGAAGAGAAGACATTAACTTATGTTACCGCATTAGATATTACGAAATATGCAAATGAAATAGCAGAAGCAAATAAGTTAGCTGGCGCTGAATTTACTTTAACAGGTACATCTTACCAGGTAGTATTAAAAGAGGTAGAGTATTATGAAGTAAGCGCTGATGGAACATATTATCTCTTAAAAGATGGCACTTATACGGAAACAGCTCCTACAGGCACATCATATGTGGAGGTTGGCGTAGGTACAGCGACAACTACATCTGGTTATATTAAAAATGCTGAAGGCGAGTATGTTGTTCCGACAGATACAAAGGATTACGAGGGACAGACACTGTACAGACTTGTAAAAGGAACAGCCGATAATTATGTAGATGTAAATACAAAGTATAAGAAGAAAAAAGATTTACAAGAAGTTGTAGAGAAAGTTCCAGTAAATATTTCTATGGCGGAAATGACAGGCGAAGATGGTAAAATCTCTTTTGAACGTCTTGGCGCAGGCAAGTACACATTAACAGAGACAGTTACTCCAGAAGGATTTAACACACTTGATCCGATTAGCTTTGAAATTAAATTCACAGCTCCAACGTCTGTAAGTGACGGAAGCGAACCATGTACATGGGAATTTGTTTCTAAGACAGATGGCTTTACTATTGAGAATGGTACAGTAGCAGGTACAGCGGCAGCAAATATCATCAATAAATCCGGTTCCTTATTACCAAGCACCGGTGGTATCGGTACAACAATCTTCTACGTAGTAGGTACAATCTTAGTTCTTGCAGCTGGCATCCTCTTAGTTACAAAGAGACGCATGAAAGCACAGTAAGAGACACATACAGAGAAAAGATGCATCAGTCATCTTAGTACATGAATAATTCCGGGGCGGGGTTCATCCCCATCCCCGGTTATGCCGCACAGGCTGACACCTTCCCGTGGTGTGCGGCGAGCAACAGACGACAGGTCTGGCCGACGTCAGCGGATGGCTCAGGAGCCATGGAATATAACAGCCCATCCAATCAGATTGTGGGGAAATCTATGAATGAGGAAAGAAATCATAACGAAGAAATTCATACGGACAAAGAGGTATCTGCTTCCGAAAATTCAGTGATGGATGAGGAGGTTTCGGAAGCGGATACATCACAGGGAAAGAAAAAGCGAAGGAAAAAGGAAAAGAAGCAGAAAAAGCAAAAGAAGTTTTCGTTTTCCACGTTTCTGTTAGTTTTGATCTTACTGGCGGGCATAGGGGTGCTGCTGTATCCGACCATCAGCGACTGGTGGAATTCTATGCATGCAACACAGGCGATTGCAGGGTATGTATCCGCAGTGGAGACAATGACAAAGGAAGAGAAAGAAGCGGTAATTGACGCAGCCAGGGAGTATAACGAAGGGCTGCCGGACGGCGTTAATTTTGGATTGGAAGGGGCGGAATACGAGCGGTATGCAAAGATTCTGGATATCACCGGAACCGGAATTATGGGATATATCCAAATCCCTGCGATTGACGTAAATCTTCCGATTTACCATGGCACAGATGAATCTGTCCTGCAGATTGCAGTCGGCCATGTGGCGGGTTCGTCGTTTCCGGTAGGGGGCGAGCGGACGCACGGCGTATTGTCCGGTCACAGAGGACTTCCCAGCGCCAAACTTTTTTCTGATCTCGATAAATTGACAGAAGGAGATACTTTTACCGTCACGGTGTTAGACGAGACGCTCACATATGAAATTGACCAGATCCGGATTGTACTGCCGGAGGAAACGGATGAGCTGGCGATCGTGCCGGAAAAAGATTATAATACATTGGTAACTTGTACGCCTTACGGAGTGAATACGCACCGGATGTTAATGCGGGGACACAGAATCGAGAGCATGGACAGTGTAGCTGTCTTTTCAGATGCAGTGAAGATTCCGACTTATATCGTCATTCCGGCGGTAGGGATTCCGATACTGTTTATCATACTGTTAATTATGCTGATTTATTACCGCAGGAAGGGACCGGCGAGATCCAAACAGGACTGGCTGGATGATATCAGGAAGTAAAAGGAGGATGAGCGATTATGAGAATAAAATGGAGAAGCCTGGCGGGGCCGCTGCTGGCATTTGCGCTGGTTCTTGGCATGATTGCCATGACGCCGGGGCTGAACGGAGAAGCGGGAGCCGTGAATTTTGATCAGGCATGTTCCCTGACAGTGATTCCCGGCAGCGCAGGTGAGATTGACGATCTGGCGTCTGCGGATGTGGTTCTGGATCTCTACCGGGTAGCGGAAGCGGAACCGGTCAGCGGAGTGGATACCTACACATACGCATTTGCCGACAGTTATAAGAATCTGGCAGATGCATACCAGAAGAATCCGGATAATGCGGACTGGACAGCGCTGGCAGCAAGCGCGGCGCAGATTGCTTTAAACGGCCAGACGCCTGCAGTAACAGCCGCTCCGGCAAATGCTCCGATAAAGGATTTATCCTGCGGACTGTATCTGGTCATTGCCAGAGGCGCGAATATTACAAATTATACAACAACAGTAAAAGCAGAGGACGGCACAGAGCATCTTGTAACAATTGCAGAATCGGGTTCGTTTACGTATGAATTTGCGCCGGTTCTGGTATCCCTTCCCAGCAAGGAAGCGGATGACGATGGACATATCAATACAGCGGGACCTGGCGACTGGCTTTATGATTTTACTATTACATTAAAACCAACCAGGGCGGATCGTTTTGGTTCTCTGGAGATTGTAAAGACGCTGACCAGCTATGAGACAAAAGATCCTGCGACATTTGTATTTGAAGTAACAGCAGAGAAAGACGGCAAAGTCGTTTACAGTAATGTGGTATCCATGACCTTTACGAACAGCAGCGGAAGCCAGCAGAGCAAGGTAATTGAAAAACTTCCGGTAGGGGCAAACGTCACAGTAAAGGAAGTTTACTCCGGCAATGCATATCAGGTAACGACAAGCGATACACAGACAGCTGTGATTCCGGCGAATGATATTGTTTCGGTTGCGTTTACGAATGATTATGACGATACCCATAAAGGCGGCGGCGCAGTCACCAACCATTTTGAAAAAGTAAACGGCGAGTGGCAATGGACGAAGATTCCGGATCAAGAGTAAGGAGGGCGGATAAGATGAAAAAGAGAAATATTTTCCTCACTGCCTGCGCCATAGCTCTGATCTGCAGTGTAAGCATTGGCAGTGCGCTGGCATATTTTACCACTTATACGGAAGCAAAAGGCGGTTATACGATATCTCTGGGAGATAAGACGACAGTTGATGAGCCTACGTTTTCCGAATGGACGAAGCATGTTGTGATTACCAGCGCGAATGATTCCGAGCCGGTCTGGGTTCGGGCAAAGGCATTCTGCGGCAGCGAATACAGCCTTATCTACAGTGATAAAAGCGGAAAATGGCTTCCAAACAGTGATGGCTATTATTATTACAAGGATATCTTAACTGCGGGGCAGTCCACCGAAGAACTTCTGGTTAAGATTGAAAATATTCCGGAAGACGCGGAAGATTTTGATATCGTGGTTGTCTATGAGACGACTCCGGTACTGTATGATGAAAGCGGAGAGCCGTATGCAGATTGGACATTGAAAGTAGATTCCGGTACTGTGGAAGGAGGCGCGAACTGATGAAGAAAGTAAAAGAGTTTTTAAAGTCTCCTACCGTAAATATTACGATTTTTGTACTGGCAGTTGTACTGCTTCTGTTTTCCTCAGTAGGAGGCGCCAGAGCGGCGCTGACTTATGTGTCAGAATATTATTCCACCCGTGTGCAGATGTATGATATTGGCGTGACATTAGAAGAGAATGGCAAGGCCGTTTCCAAAAGGGATTATAACAGCAAGTCCAACGGCAGCTGGGATGAAGAGACAGGCGAGCTGCTGACGAATATGCTGGGCAAGGATGAAGATTTAAAGATTGGGAAAACGTACCAGGAAGAGCTGACAGTAAAGAACAGCGGTACAATTGACCAGTATGTCAGAGTCAGCATTTACAGATACTGGCTGGATAAAGACGGCAACAAAATGCAGGAGTTATCCCCGGAACTTATCGATCTGAACCTGGTAAACAGCAGCGACTGGGTGGTTGACAAAGACGCTTCTACGTCAGAGCGTACTGTACTCTACTACACGAAGCTTTTAAAAGCCGGAAAATCCAGTTCTCCGTTGTCTGATACGTTAGCAATTGATAATATGATTGCAACCAAGGTAAGCCAGACGACAGAGACAAACGCGAATGGGCTTAAGACAATTACAACTACTTATGATTATGACGGCGTGACCTTCAATCTGGAGGCAAAAGTGGACGCGGTGCAGGATCACAACGCAGAGGATGCGATCTGGAGCGCCTGGGGCAGAAAAGTTGCAATTAGCAATAATACCTTAAGACTGAAATAAGGAGGGAGAGAGCATGAAGAAAAAGCTGAAATTATTCGTTTTTTTAATGGGACTGCTCGTTTCGATGACTATGACAGTCTATGGGGAAACTTCTTACGGGGATTCCAACTGGTCCGTCACATTCAGTACTGATAAAAAGATGGTCAGCAATTTTAAAACAGCGGATCTCGATGAAGTAATCTACGGTATGCAGCCGGGCGACGATGTGGTTATCACAATGGCGCTGAAAAATGACAATGAAACTTCAACGGATTGGTATATGACCAATGAAGTACTCTATTCTTTGGAAGACAGAAGCGCGAACGCAGCGACTGGCGGCGGTGCATATATGTATAAGCTGACTTATATTTCACCGACAGGTACCAAACGGAGCCTGTTTGACAGTGATACGGTCGGCGGGGAATCGGATAACAACAAAGCGGGCGAAGGTCTGAAACAGGCTACAAATGCATTGGATGACTGGCTGTTTTTAGATACCCTGGCAAAAGGCCAGAGCGCCCAGATTACCTTAGAGGTAGCGTTAGACGGTGATACGCAGGGTAATGATTACCAGAATACTCTGGCGGATTTGCGGATGAACTTTGCAGTGGAACTGAATGAAACAGCTACCAGACGCGCGACGACGCCGACACAGCCGGGCAGAAGCGGCAATGTGGTACGGACCGGGGATGATACGGATATTACCAGGCTGATTATTATCGCCTGCGTCAGTGGAATCCTGTTCTTAGGTCTTGCCGGATATGGCCAGTTAGAACGCGCCAAAGAAAAGAAGGGGGGCGGGGCGTCATGAAAAAAACACTAAAAACAGCAGTTGTTGTACTGTTAGCTCTTTGTATGATATGCCCAATGCCCGTCAAAACACTGGCAAAAGAGAAAGAATATACGTATACAGTACGTTTTTTCGCGGGTTCCCACGGAACGATTGACGGCGAAGAAGTGATTGAATACAGCAACCTGAAATACGGCGACCGCGTGACATTCCGGCAGAACCGGGTGACACTTGAGAAGAGCAGCAAATACTATATCCGCGGCATCCGCGAAAGCGGTAAGGATAACAGCACGGTAAGCGGGACTTCTTCTTTTACGGTAACCGGGGATCAGGATTATGTAGTGGCATACGGAATCCTTGGCAATGCCGTAGCTTATACGGTAAATTATCAGGATGCGCAGGGGAATCCGCTGGCGCCGAGTGAAACCTTCTATGGAAACGTCGGCGACAGGCCTGTAGTCGCATATCAGTATATTGCAAATTATCTGCCGCAGGCATATCAGATTACCGCAACTCTGCAGGCAGATGCTTCTAAGAATGTATTTACATTCGTATATACAAGAATGAGCGCTGCAGCTCAGGAAGCAGCAGCTGGAGCCGGAGGAGCGACGACAACGCCAGCCGGAGGAACTGCAGGAGGAGCGGCCGCAGGAGGTGCAGCAGCTGGCGGAGCAGCAGCTGATGGAGCAGCAGCGCCCGCAGCCGGGCCTGCAGCAGATGCAGCAATGGATGCAGCCGCGGATATCGATGGTGCGCCGGAGGAAATCCAGGATAATGATGTGCCATTGGCTGATCAGCAGTTGAATGACGACAATGTTCCGGGATCAGATACCACTCTGGAAAGTGGAGAAACTCCGGTACGGGGAGGAGATTTTGCCAGAATGCTCCTGAGTCTTCCCTTAGCCGCAAAAGTTGGTATTTGTTCTGCCATATTCCTGATAGGCGGAGTTGGCGGATTTATGCTGACACGCAAAAGAAGGAAGATAAAATATGTCAAAGACAGCGAATAATACATTTTTAACAGAAGAAAAGAAAAAAAAGGGAGGGAAGTTTATTCCCGCCCTTTGTAATATTGTTGGAACACTGATCTTACTGAGCGTAATCGGAACTTGTCTCCCGATTACGGTACCACAGTTTATGGGATATGAGGTCTACAATGTCGTCAGCGGCAGCATGGAACCGGAGATTCCGGTGGGCAGCGTGATATATGTAGAGCCAGTAGATCCGGTGTCTGTACAGGAGGGTGACATCATTGCTTTTTGGAGCAGCGAATCGGTGGTCACCCATCGTGTCGTGAAAAATAAATCAGTCGAAGGAAGTTTTACGACCAAGGGAGACGCCAATGCAGAAGAAGATATGAACGACGTAGAATACGCCGCCGTCATTGGCCAGGTGACAAAACACTATCCGTACCTTGGCCGTCTTTTGGCGATCTATACCAGCAGCATTGGCAAAGCTTATGCAGTCTGTTTTGCAGCTTGCGGGGCGATGTTTCATGTTCTGGCAGGAAGGCTTAGGAATCGGTAAAAAGCATGTTTAAGATTAAGAAGGAGTAGTGATTATATGGCGCTGACACAGGAAGATATTCAGGCAATTGGGCAGTTATTAGACACAAAATTAGAGCCGATTAACGAACGTCTGGACAGAGTAGACGAGCGACTGGACAAAGTAGAGAAACGTCTGGATACGGTAGACGAGCGACTGGACAAAGTAGAGAAACGTCTGGATACGGTAGAAGAACGTCTGGACAAAGTAGACGAGCGGTTTAATAAAGTGGAAAAACAAATTAGGCGCACGGAGAGAAACTTAAAAGCCGAGATAGTAGAGAGTGAAAATCTTATTTTGCAGGAAGTAGACGATGTACATAAATTACTGGACAAACATTAGAATGATAAGGCAAAACATATAGCATAGATGCGATATATCTATGGTAATATGCGAATATAGTATTGATACTGCAGTGAATTTCTTAGTAGGCGATGAGGGAGCGGGTGTTTTTTGAGTAACATTGCGAAACAGGAGAGAGAGGAAGAGAACCTTCGGCTAATTGAAGGATTCAGCTTATTGGATGATGAGCTGATGACGGTTGTGTTTGACAGGAATACTGAGGCGACAGAACTGATATTAAATATCATTCTCGACAGGGATGATTTGAAAGTGACGGAAGTGATCGCACAGAGAGACTATAAAAATCCTGTTTCAGGAGGGCGCAGCCTTATATTGGATATCTATGCGGAAGATTCGGAAGGCAAAGTCTATGATATAGAACTGCAGAATGAGAACTCAGGCGCAGATGTACGCAGAGCCAGGTTCCACAGCAGCATGTTGGATACAAAACTGCTGAAAGCGGGGCAGAAATTCAAAGAAATCCATGATTCTTATGTGATATTCATTACCAGAAAGGATTATATGAAATCCGGGCTGCCAATGTATCATGTGGAACGTATCGTGCAGGAAACCGGAAAATTGTTTGGGGATGGAGCACACATTATATATGTAAACGGCAGCTATAAAAATGATGCAGATCCAGTAGGAAAGCTGATGCATGATTTCCGCTGCGTCAGCGCAGCTGACATGTTTTACCGGGAATTGAAAGATTCGGTAGCGCATTTCAAGGAGACAAAAGGAGGTCAGTACCGTATGAGCCAGGCGATGGAAGAGAGAATAGCCCGGGAAAGGGAAGAAGCGAAGACAGAAGGAAGAATAGAAGGAAGAATAGATACTTTATTTGAAACTATGAAAGGGCTTATGAGAACAATGCAGATATCTGCCGAGCAGGCAATGACAGCTATGTGTATAACAGAGGATGACAGGGCAGTTCTATCTAAAAAATTTACTGGCGGACAATAAGTAATGGACGGTTGGAAGAATGAAAAAATGGATTAGAAGAATACTGATGCTGGCGCTTTTTCTGATATGCGCCGGATCGGTTGGTACAATTGCATTTGTACAGTGGCAATACAAAGCGAATGAAGCGTTATATGACGAAGCGTCAAACCAGTTTACCAGCACACAAAAGAATGCGCAGGAACCTAAGGGGGATGTGGCGCCGATTGTGATAGACTTTGATGCCCTGCAAGAAGCGAATCCGGATGTAATCGGCTGGATTTACTGTGAAGGGACAGTGATTGACTATCCTATTATGCGGGGAGAAGACAATGATTTTTATCTGCATCACGCATATGATAAATCGTACAGTGTAGCTGGCTCTATTTTTATGGATTATACAAATGGCGCGAACTTTGAAGATTCCAACACGATTCTTTATGGCCATCATATGAAAAATAAATCCATGTTTGCCACATTGGAATACTGGGCGGATCAGGCATATTATGAAGAGCATCCCCAGATGTGGCTTCTGACGCCTACACAGGACTTTCGGATTGAGCTGTTCAGCGGGTACACGACGTCGGCCCGTTCAGAGGCTTATATGATGTATCCGGAGCCATGCGAAGAGCTGAATACATATTTAAGCCAGGCGGCAGCAAAATCGAATTTTCAGGCGGACGTAGAACTGGATGGGAACAGCCATTATGTGATCCTGTCTACCTGCGCCTACGTATTTGATAATGCCAGATATGTTGTCCATGGAAAACTCGTTCCGGCGGACAGCGCAGGCGGAACACCGCTTGCAGTAAAGTAAAGCTTATATCTGGCGAAATCGTATTGTATATAGATGGCAGTTAAGGGCTGCCATATACGCGTCTCCAGGAGGGGTTATATATAGAATCAGATAAGCCAGAGCAGATATATATTATAAACATAAGAAGGCAGAGAGTATATTATGGGAAAGAATGAAGGTGACAATATTCTATATGTGCAGATGCTGGGTAGTTTTTCCGTAACCTATAATGGCAGTCCGCTGCTTGCAGGTGCCAAATCCGGCACTACACAGTTTGCCTGCCTGATGCAGCTTCTCTGGCACAATAGAAAAGAAGGGGTTAGCCGCAGCCGGTTAGAAAAAAGCCTGTTTGAAGACAGGGATATTACGGATCTGCATCATGCGACCAGGAGCGTTATTTACAATGCGAAGAAAAAACTGAAAGCCGCAGGCCTTCCGGACTGCAATTACATTGAACAGCGGGACGGCGTCTACTATTGGACAGATGAGATCGCAGTAAAAGAAGACGCGGCGGAATTGGAGGAACTATACAACCAGGCGGAACAAGAAACAGACCCGGAAAAACAGCTGGAACTATATCTGGAAGCCTGCTATTGTTATACTGGTGAATTTCTCGAAATTCAGGGCAGTTTGGTCTGGGTGGCGCAGGAAGCCAGGCGTTATCGCGAGATCTTTTGTGATTGTGTGGAAAAAGCCGTACAGCTGCTGCGAATCAGCCAGGATTATTTCCAGATGGAAGAGCTTGGACTCTATGCAGCACGGATCAACCCTCTGGCGGACTGGGAAGCAGTTACAATGGAAGCGTTGATTTCTCTGGGCCGCGACGAAGACGCCCGGAAATTTTACGATGATACGGTTGAACTGTATTTTCAGGAGCAGGGTCTGCGTCCGTCGGATCGCCTGATGGAATTGTTGAATAAGCTGGGATCGCAGATTGGGCATCACTATGCCGTACTGGATGATATACAGGAAACCCTGGCGGGAGGCGAAGAAGATGCAACGGGCGGCTATTTTTGTTCTTATCCGGTATTTCAGGGAATTTACCGTATGGTTGAGCGTATGGTGGATCGTGGCGGACAGTCTGTCTACCTGATGCTTTGTACTGTGGTTGACAGCAAGGGAAACCCGATGAAAGAAGGTTCTATGCTGGATGAGCTTTCCCTCCGGCTGGGCGACGCGATTCAGAAATCAGTACGCCGGGGAGACGCGGTTAACCGTTACGGCAAAGGCCAGTATCTGGTATTGATGCTGAACACAACCCGTGAAAACTGCAAAGTCCTGCAGCGTAGAATCAATTACCATTTTGTAGTAGGACGGCAGCGTACCGGGATCCAATATTATGTCAACAGTGTGATTTGCACGTCAAATCATGAGAGAATACAGTAAGGAGCGTATTATATGGAAAAGTCTCAGTGGTACATAGGGACGCCAAATGGTGTAGTATTGTGTATAGATCATATGGAAAAAACGGAAAGCGGATTCTTTGGCAGAATCTATCATGCCTACAGTGAAAAAGAACAGCGAGTCCATGGAGTGGCGGAACTTCTATTTGAACTGGAACATTTCTATGATTCCATCAATTTTCCACATCCCGGTACCAATGAGCGGACATTTCAGAATAAAGTACAGAATACGGATTTTAAGGAAGGAATGACGAAAATTATGAGTGACGAAAAGCTCTTAAGCAAGCATGGGGATTTGGGCACATTCATTATCCGTGTCCAGCACAGACAGAACAGCAGCTGGCAGGGGCGGATTACCTGGATGGACAGGGATAAAACCGTTTATTTTCGTTCCGTTTGGGAGATGATTAAATTAATTGCCAGTGCATTAGAGATGGTCAGCGAACCGGAAGATGATCCGCTGGATAAGGCCTGGATGGAAGAAGAATAGTGGTTGCTTTTCACTTCCACGCCAATCACTTGCATTTCTGAAAAACTGGCGTGGGTGTGAAATGTAACGAATAGGGAGAATGCAGGCAATCAGCCGCAGAATTCTACAGAATTATGGGAATAAAATTATTTTCAAATTTTTTTAAAAAATATATTGACAAAAGACAATTCATCGTGTATTATATGTATTGTGCTTGAGAGAGATACAGAACAGCACAGAACTTCATAAATGCGATAGTGGCGTAGTTGGTAACGCGCGACCTTGCCAAGGTCGAGACCGCGGGTTCGAGCCCCGTCTATCGCTCTTAAGCAGGAATCGCAAATCCTTAATATGACAGGATTTGCGGTTTTCTTTTTGTTTTGCTTCGATACTGTCTGGCAAATTTATAATTATTATCTTTTACTGAATATGCTATAATAATTCCGTAATATTTATGCAGTATATACAAGAAAGGTGTGGGGACAATGATGAGAAGAATTTTGAGAAAGACAAATTCATTTTTGCTGGCTGCTGCTATGGCAGTGGCCTTAATGCCGGCGCCAATGGTGTCTGCGGCTGAATTGGATGGGACGGCCGTTTTGCAGCAGGAAGAGAAACAGGCGCTGGAATTAGAGCCGATTACAGTTATAGAAGGCAATGCACCGGTTTTTCCCAGAAAAGTGAGTACGGAGTCGTCAGGAGCTGCTGCCGAGCTGCAGTGGGATCAGTGGGATACAGGTACGGCTGCCGGGGAGTATACGGCGACAGGAACAACAGTGGCAGGGGAGCAGATTACGGTTGCAGTCAATGTACTGCCATGCGATGAAGTAGTGGCGGATGCGGCGGCAACCGGCACAGGGAACGATGATCGAAATGCGATACATCCATTAAAAGGCTACAAAGGATTGTTTGTAACAGAATATGACATTGTCCCTGACAGTACAAAATCGACACATGACAGAGCTGTTATTTATCTTCCAGGCAGAATCATGAAGAATGGAAACTGGGAAGAATTGAATTCCGGGAATTGCTGGGATACCGGGGCAAGGCTTCAATTTAAGCATAGCTATAACGACGTGACATATTTTCAGACACAGATTGGCGACGGGCAGGTGGCCGGCAATGCAGTTTATTATCCGGCAAATGATGAGCTGGATGCGGCATTGGCGAATGGTGATACAAGCAAAGCGTGGGTGTTCGATGAGGTCAGCGCCTACCGTGTACGTACCGTAATGGATACTGCCAGTGATACTACAAAAGGAAATGTTAAGATTTTTATTACAGATCCGGATGGAATCGAGCATGAGGTTACACAGCCAGGCGGCAACGGATTCCGTATCTATCCGGAGAATGGAATTATTTCTCAATTTGCAGCGGTTCGCGGAAGCTATACTCTGAAAAACCACAAAATCAGCTGGATTTCCGGATATGCCACCAAGCAGGTTGAGACTTATCTGAAAGCGCAGGGCGCTGCGGAGTACACCAAATATGAAACGGTTTCTGCAAAAGAACTTCCAGGCGCTATGCCAGCAGAGCAGCCGGAGGCTGAGATTATAAAAAATAACCAGATGTATGTTCTGGATACGGAAATGTCCGGCTGGTACAAAGGGGAAGATAAATCAGAGGCTGTGGCAGAGGCGGGCGAAACGGTTACTTACCGCGCATATTATAAAGCAGTTGATAAAGCGGATTTAAATGATAAAATCCAGAATGCATTGAGCCTGATTGAAGAAGACTATACAGCTGGCAGCTGGCAGACCTATCAAGAGGCGCTTACAAAGGCAAATCAGATAAATGAGAGCGCCACTGCGAGCCAGGAAGCAGTTGACAACGCTGTTGGGACACTGGATACAGCGGAAAGAAATCTGGTCAGCATAAAGAATTTAAAAGCGGCCATTGCCAGACTGAAAGCAGAACTTGAAGAAAAAGAAGGGCAGAAAGCGGATTATGCAAACTGGGATGAAGTGCAGAATGCGCTGAAAGATGCGGAAGAGATTTTGGGTTCAGCAAACGCAACGAAATCACAGGTGGAAACTGCCGAGGGGAACTTAGCGATAAAGTTAATTCCAAATACACAATCAGAAGCAGAAGAAGCAAAGAAGGCAATGGAAACCTCCGTTACAGCTGCCGAGCAGAAAATGGCGGGACTGAAAGAAGCGGATTATACGCCCGCAAGCTGGAGCGCAATCAAAGCCGCATTGGAAGCCTGCAGGGCATTGAATCCCGAAACAGCATCCAGGGCTGATTACGAAGCTGCAAAAACAGCGTTAGACCGTGCGGTAAGCGGGCTTGCGAAGCTGGCGGATAAGACAGCGTTGCATCAGGCAATTGCAGACGCAAAGCGAAAAAGGAAGCGGATTATGAGGCGGCAGGGTATCGGTCAATGCAGGAAAAACTGGCGGCAGCCAATACGGTAGCAGCGAACCCAAACGCCACACAGTCAGAAGTAGATGCAGCCAAAACAGCGTTACAGGACGCGGTAAACAAACTGACAGCAAGGCAGTCAGAAGTAAAGGTAACATCTGTCCAGCGTGCAGCTAAGACGTATAAAATTGCAGCGGGTAAGAAACTGGATCTGAAAAAGGTATTTACAGCCCTGCCGGAACATGCAGGTAACAGAAAACTGACCTATTCCATTGATAAGAAGTACAAAAAGTACGCCTCTATAAAATCAGGCGTAGTGACTGTCAAGAAAGCGGGCGCAGGCAGGACGATTTCCGTTAAGGCAACAGCAGCGGATGGAAGCGGCAAAACGGCAACAGTCAAAATTAAGATAATGAAAAATGCCGTTACAAAGATTACGGTAAAGAAAAAATCTCTTACGGTAAAAGCGGGCAAGAAGGTGACGATCAAGCCAGTCGTTAGGACAAATGGCAAGAATGTAAACAAGACTCTGGAATACACATCTTCCAATGAAAAGCTTGCAACTGTAAAAAAAGGCGTTGTCACCGCAAAGAAAGGTAAAAAAGGAACCGTAACAATTACAATCAAATCTACGGATGGTACAAATAAAAGCGTAAAAGTAAAGGTTACAATCCGAAAATAATGTGTTTTATAAACGAAGCTGCCGCATTGTGGGAGCTTCGTTGTTCGTATGTATTTACTTGCAGAAAATAATTGCCAGAACGGATAGAATAGGATATGATAATGGAGTTGATTTTTTGGGAAAGGAATCTTTTTTATGAGTTATGCAGATAAAATTTTTATTGACACCTGTAAGGATATTCTGGCCAATGGAACCAGTACGGAGGGGGAGAAAGTCCGCCCAAAATGGCCGGACGGCGCCAGCGCTTATACAATCAAGAAATTCGGTGTGATCAACCGCTATGATCTGTCCAAAGAATTTCCGGCAATTACGCTGCGGCGTACCGCGATCAAAAGCTGTACGGATGAGCTGCTTTGGATCTGGCAGAAAAAATCCAACAATATTCATGATTTGAACAGCAGTATCTGGGATGAGTGGGCAGATGAATCCGGCTCCATTGGGAAAGCCTATGGTTATCAGATGGGGGTAAAACATCAATATAAGGAAGGCGCTATGGATCAGGTTGACAGGGTGATTTATGATTTGAAACACAACCCGTTCAGCCGCAGGATTATGACAAATATTTATGTCCATGCTGATTTGCATGAAATGAATCTGTATCCCTGCGCTTACAGTATGACATTTAATGTAACGCAGAAGCCCGGTGATACGAAACTGACGTTAAATGCCATATTAAACCAGCGTTCCCAGGATATTCTGACTGCAAACAACTGGAATGTCTGCCAGTATGCAGTCCTGGTGCATATGCTGGCGCAGGTTTGCGGTATGCAGCCGGGAGAACTGGTGCATGTGATTGCGGACGCTCATATATATGATCGCCATGTTCCGCTGGTTCGGGAACTGATCACAAGGGAGCGGCATCCCGCGCCAAAGTTCTGGCTGAATCCTGAGATTAGGGATTTTTATCAATTTACCAGAGAAGATGTGCGGCTGGATGATTATGTTACCGGCCCTCAGATCAAGGATATTCCGGTAGCAATTTAACCAGGAGAACGGAAATTAGGCATTATTGCAGCTGGCGGGAAAACCGGGAGATGGATTCCGGCAGCAATATAAGGAGGAAACGGCGAAATGAATCTTATTGCAGCAGTAGATAAAAACTGGGCCATTGGGAAGGACAACAAATTATTGGTCAGGATACCCGCGGATCAGAAGTTTTTCCGGGAAACCACAACAGGAAAAGTCGTGGTTATGGGCAGAAAGACACTGGAAAGTTTTCCAAATGGACTGCCTTTGAAAAACAGGACAAACATTGTTCTTACCAGAAAGCCGGATTATAAAGTCAAAGATGCTATTGTGGTTCATTCCAGGGAAGAACTGGACGAGGAGCTCAAACAATATCATACAGAAGATATTTATGTAATTGGCGGAGAAACGATCTACCGGATGTTATTGGATGAATGCGATACAGCGCATATAACCAAAATTGACTATTCCTATGAAGCAGACGCCTATTTCCCCAACCTTGATGAACTGCCTGAATGGGAAGTCACGGCGGACAGCGAAGAGCAGACATATTTTGATTTGGAATATTATTTCCTGAAATACAGGAAAACATGAAAAATGTCGGCGATTTGACCGCAAGCATAGTCATACTGACAACCCTGCTTGCAGCATTTACCTTAAGCGGATGGATTTTTCTGTTAAAGACATTGGGATTGATTTAAAAAGAGATTTTTTAGAGCTTGGGTTACTCAATTAAAAAAGCATCCTGAAAGATGCTCTTTTAATTGAGTAACGCCTTGCGCTACTCTGATACTTTAGATTGACCTTTAATTTACGCCTTGCGTAAACAATGCTATTGACGTTCAAAGCCGTCTTAGTAACTATTACATTATCATTATTAACTGCTGCTGTCAATATTATACTTGTAAATTTTGATTGATTGCTTTTATTACATCACTAAAACATTTTTCTGTTGCAATTCCAACTTTTCTGCTGTCAATTCTCTTTCTGTCGATTTCACGCATATGCATTATATTTATAAATCCGTATAATCCGGTTGCTTTTCCTTCAAGATTTAACGGAATTTCATATTGACCCAGATATTTCTTTTTAATAGCGCCATCTACAATTTTCTCTATATAGTACATGTTTTTCTTTTTATCAAATTTTAATGCGCTTTTTTGATGTGTTGTAACAGGGGCGATAATTGTTGTGTTTCCTTTTCGGTTTCCAGTATTATTTTGTAATATTATGACAGGTCTTCTTCCGTTTTGCTCACTTCCAATATTATCGCCTAGGTTTGCATAAAAAATCTCTCTCTGGGCAACTGTATAGGTTCTTCCTGAAGTATTAATTTTATACTTTAAATTAATCCATGCCAATCGGTCTATATTTCGCTGCATCTTTTCCTTGTAAACGTTTGGGTTTGCTGTTTTTACAAACAATACTTTAGAAAATTTTTTTAGCTCTTTCAGAAGCCTTCTTTCTAATATGTTATGTGTATTTTCAAGATTTGTGATATATTCTATTCTATTGATAAGATTATCCAAAAACGTTTCAACAGACTTTGTTCTGTCAATATTTTTTCTGTCTGTGAGATTTACATATTTTCTTAGCTTTCGGATAACCTCATCATAAAGTTTCTCTATCATATAATATCTCCTTTGGTAACTTATTTTTTCATTATACAACATTACTTTACATTATTCAAAAATATTAAGAATTTGAGGGTTCTCATTTTTTGAAAATTGGATATTTTTCACGGTTATATAGAATTTTTGTGCCAGACAGTTTATTTTATTAAAAATTTTCTGTCAGAATACCATAGAGCATCTGGTGAGTTGTTTCTGCATTTTAATTTGAAGTAAATCAGTTATATGAAAAAATAGAGAAACTTAAATTAAAAATGATTATTGCATTTCATGCCAACATTCGTTACAATAACTTTTTAAGGTTCTGTGCGCAAATAAGGGTGTTTCGCATGGGAAGATTGGGATTGGAGACTTGGTTTATATAGGAGGCATAAGCATCATGGATATAACAGGCAGAAAATTATTCCTGAAAGCATTATCAGAAGAAAACGTAGACACTATTTTTGCCTATCCTGGCGGAATGGTGACAGATCTTTTAGACGAATTGTACAAGCAGGAAGATATCAGGCTGATTCTGCCCCGGCATGAGCAGGGGCTGATTCATATGGCGGAAGGCTACGCCAAATCTACCGGCAAGGTTGGCGTCTGTCTGGTGACAAGCGGCCCTGGCGCCACGAATACCATTACAGGGCTGGCAGACGCCCATTACGACAGTATTCCGCTGGTCTGCTTCACCGGACAGGTCCCTTTAAGCCTGATTGGAAATGATGCATTTCAGGAAGTGGATATTGTTGGCATGACCAGAGGCATTACCAAATACAGCGTAACGGTCCGGGACAGAAAAGAGCTGGGTAAGATCATCAAGATGGCGTTTCATATTGCCTGCACCGGAAGGCCGGGCCCGGTTTTAATTGATCTGCCCAAAGATATCCAGACGCAGTCCGGCGACAGCCAGTACCCGGATTCTGTCAATATCCGTGGTTATAAACCCAATGAAAGTGTTCATGTAGGACAGCTGAAAAAAGCATACAAATTGTTAAAATCTGCCAAAAAACCGCTGATATTAGCGGGAGGCGGCATTAATATCGGAAAAGCAGGGAATGAACTTCTTAAATTCATTGAAGCGACAAAGGTGCCTGTCGTTACTACTGTGATGGGGAAAGGAGCGGTTTGCTCTGACCATCCCTATTATATCGGGAACAGCGGTATGCATGGGAGATATGCGGCCAATATGGCAGTGGCAGCCTGCGATGTGCTGTTTTCCATCGGGACGCGTTTTAATGACAGGATCACCGGAGATTTAAATGAATTTGCTCCCAATGCCAAAATTGTGCATATTGATATTGACACGGCTTCTATTTCCAGAAATGTTGTTGTAGACGTCCCGATTGTGTCCGATGCGGGGCTTGCTTTAGAAAAGCTGAATGAATGGGCGGAACCGCAGGAGACGGCGGAATGGTTAGCAGAAATCCGCAGATGGGATCAGGAGAATCCGCTGGAAATGCGGAGGGACAGGGGCATGACGCCTCAGATGATTATGGAAGCCATTGATCGGGCGTTTCCTTCCGGTATCGTTACAACTGACGTAGGCCAGCATCAGATGTGGGCGACCCAGTATCTGAAGTCGGCGGGCAGCGGACGGTTTATTACATCCGGAGGCCTTGGTACGATGGGCTTTGGATTCCCGGCGGCAGTGGGAGCCAAAATCGGGAATCCCATGGAACCGGTAGTCTGTATTACAGGAGACGGCGGGTTTCAGATGAATATGCAGGAGATGGCTACTGCGATAGCAGAAGGAGCGCCGGTTGTAATCTGTCTTTTCAACAATCAGTATCTGGGCATGGTACGCCAGATGCAGCAGCTTTTTTATGGCAAACGGTATGAAGCGACCTGCCTGCGCCGCAGAAAGGACTGCCCTCCTAACTGTAAGGGGCCGCAGGAAGCGTGCCCGCCGTATGTTCCTGATTTCCTGCAGTTTGCCAAAGCGTATGGGGCGCATGGCATTCGGGTTACAGAGGAAACAGAGATACTTCCTGCGCTTGAAGAGGCAAAAAGCTATATGGACGCACCCACAATTATAGAATTTATCATTTCCAGTGATGAGCTTGTGCTGCCTATGGTAAAAGGCGGAAATCCTATGAGTGAAATGATTTTAAAATAGGAGGGGACGGATATGAAAAACAGATGGATAGCGCTTTATGTGGAAAATGAAGTGGGTGTACTGGCAAAGGTTTCCGGCCTTTTTTCCGGAAAATCTTATAACCTGCAGAGCCTTACTGTGGGAACGACGGAAGATGAAACCGTATCCCGCATGACAATATGCGTAACCAGCGATGATATCACGTTTGAACAGATTAAGAAGCAGTTAAACCGTATGGTAGAAGTGATTAAGGTAATCGATCTTACCAATGTGCCCTTGCATATGAAAGAGATTTTGTTTGCCAAAATATTAAACTGCTCGCCGGTTGACAAAGTTGACGCGTTTCAGATTGCCCAGGTATTTGACGTACAGGTGGCGGATATTGGCAAGGACAGCGTGCTTTTAGAATGCAAGCTGACAGAGCGGCGGAACAATGAGCTGATCGATTTGCTGAAAAACAGATTTAAGACGATCGAAGTGGTGCGCGGCGGTGCGGTTGCGATTGAATCGATCAGTACATCCTGCCGATGAGTATCACTCTTTCGTTGCATGTTTTGCCAGGATCATTTATAATGCAGTCAGAGAGGAGTGAAAAAAATGACGGTGAAAGACATTTTTTCCCTGCCTGATGGCGAAAGGGCGGAGCTGATTGACGGCCAGATTTATTATATGGCGCCTCTGAGCAGGACGCATCAGCAGATTATGGGTTCTTTATACAGGAAAATTGCTGATTACATTGATTCTGAGGATAATTCTTCTGAGGTAGAGGTCGCTCCCTTTGCCGTATTTTTGAATGCAGATGACAAGACCTGTGTAGAACCGGATATATGCGTAATCTGTGACAGCAGCAAAGTGGATGATCAGGGCTGCAACGGAGCGCCGGACTGGATTATCGAGATTATTTCTCCGGGCAGCAGGCATATGGATTATTTTATCAAACTGTTTAAGTACCAGTCTTCCGGAGTTCGGGAGTACTGGATTGCAGACCCTTCGAAAGGACGGGTTACGGTGTATAATTTTGAGAAACAGACATTTGAAGAATATTTCTTTGAAGAAGATATTCCGGTCGGGATATATGAAGGGTTTCAATTCAGCCTGGGGTATGTGGGGAGCTGGGAGCGCTAAATGTCAAACGCCCTTCGTTATAGCAGACAGCAAGTGGATATTATGGTAAGGTGGGATATTCTAAATTAAGTGTTTCTGTCAGGGATGACGGGGGCGGGTTTTGGGAAGACGCGGAAAAAATCTCGGAAGCGTTCTATCAGCAGAATATAAAGGACAGCCTGAAACATAGAGATTGTGAATGCGCTTGCGATTACGTATCAGCCCATCGCCAGTCAGCGGAGTGACTGGCGTGGGTGTGAAAAGTACCAATGAAGTGTCATTTCGTTTTTTTAACTGTCCAGCAGATTTGCAATATCGGCGAAGTTAATGTATAAATCATCGTAAATATGCACCTTAATTGTGGAATAAAAGTCATACTGCACATTAAGAAGCATATGTTCAAAATCATTTACAATAATAAGTTTTCGGATGGGATCTACAATCCAATATTCACGTACACCATATTTTTTATAATAATACAGTTTTCGGATATAATCATCTTCCGGATTACCGGGGGAAACAATTTCTATGATAAAATCCGGGGCGCCGTTGCAGCAGGTTCCATCCAGTTTGCCTTTGTCACATACAATCATAATATCAGGTTGGACAATGGTGAGGGGATTGACGGAGAGCTTTACATCAAAGGGTGCAGGAAATACCCTGCATTCGCCTTGTTTCTGTTTTACATAGGAATTAAGCAGAGAAGACAGTTCTAGCAATATGGTCTGATGTGTCTGGGATGGACTGGCCATATCATAGAGAATGCCATCAAAGACCTCTGCCCTTCTGTGTTCCGGAAGGGATTCATATTGTTCTGAGGTGATGAGTTCTGGCTGTGGCTGCAATGCTGGCATAATTTGTAATTCCTTTCGTAATCAGGTTTCAAATAAAAAACCTGTAGATACTAAATCTACAGGCTTTCAGTGCGGAAGATGGGACTTGAACCCACACGAGCGCATTGCTCACAAGATCCTTAGTC
>CAJUPF010000051.1 GCA_910588565.1 uncultured Lachnospiraceae bacterium | reverse complement strand
TTTCTGCAGATGCGGTATCACAGCCGGAAACATCCACGGCAACCACCCTCTGGTTGACAAAATACAGCAAAAACAGATACGCCGCTGCCGCCAGGATAAACAGGCCGGACACGATCCTGAAAAGTTTTGTTTTGTCATATGCTTGATTTAACATAGGTCACTTTTTATCCTCCGATTTGCAGATATCCTTTAGAAAACAATCCCCGCATTTGGGGTTTCTGGCAAAACAGATCGATCTTCCGAAGGTAATAATCTGTATATTATATAAAATCCAGTGATTCTTTGGCAGAACTTTCATCAAATCCAGTTCCACCTTCACCGGATCGTCGTTTTTGGTAAACCCAAGACGCCTGGAAATCCGCTTGACATGGGTATCGACTACGATGCTTGGATCGTGGTAAATATTGCCTCGGATCACATTGGCGGTTTTGCGCCCCACTCCGGCGAGAGCAGTCAGTTCTTCCAACGTCCGCGGCACTTCGCCGTTATGTTTTTCCACTAACGCCTTTGCGCAGGCTATAATATTTTTCGCCTTGTTATGATAAAATCCGGTGGAATGGATATCCTTCTCCAACTCCTTTACATCAGCCTCCGCAAATTTTTCCAGCGTATCGTACTTTTTAAACAAATCCTTTGTCACAATATTCACCCTTGCATCGGTACACTGGGCGCTTAAGATCACTGCAATCAAAAGCTGCCAGGGTGTTTCGTGGTTCAGATAACAGATGTAATCCGTTCCGTATTCATCGTCTAACCTCTTCAAAATCTCATTTGTACGCTTACCCACTGCGCCTGTACCTCCTGTTTCTACAGCCTTCCGTAATCTTCCGAAAGCCTGTTTATCTCTGTCGTTTTCGCCTGATGGGTCAATACATCACGCTTGTCGTATTCAAATAATACATAGATGGGTTCCAAAAGCCGCTCCGGAAGCTTTGCAATTGTTTTCTCATCCTTTTTCGGAAAATGATAAGAAAACGGCTCGATATGCGAAAGCATCCCGTTTTTGCAGAATCTCTTTGTCATTCCTGAAAATTCTGCCGGGGATGTCGCCCAATGGGGACGGCTTTTCATATTTTCCCTGTAATACAAATCATACAGCAGGGATTCCTCTGTCAATTCTTTTGGAGCCCTTCCATCTTCTATCATAAATTCCAGCAGCAATTCACAGCGGCGGATTCTCGAATGCTTCTGGAACAGTACGCCCTTTCGTTCATAAAACTGCCCAAGGGCAAGGAAAAATGCAAAAGAATCAGGATATACAATATCGAGCAGTTTCATGGTGACTTCAAACTGCCCGCTGTTATAATAAACCTCCAGCATTTCTTCTGCCAGCTTTATCTTCAGTATTTCATCATACGATATCCATCTGGTCTTCCTGATTTCATACGGAGGGCTGTTTTGATAAACCATGCCGTATTCTTCCCGGTGTTCATACAGGTAAGAACCTTTTAATACTTTTAAAAAGCCCAGCTGCAGCTGTTCCGGTTTCAGTGCGTAAATATCCCGAAAGGACTGTGCAAACCGATTATAGCCTTCTTGCGGAAGCCCTGCGATTAAATCCAGATGAATATGAATATTCCCGGCTTTTTGAATCCGCTTTACAGCGGCCGCAACTTTTGATACGTCCATGTTCCGGTGAATCTCTTCTATCGTCCCCGGATTTGTAGACTGCACGCCGACTTCTAACTGAATCAGTCCCGGACGCAGTGTGGATAAAAATTCCAGCTCCTCTTCGGTCAGCAAATCGGCTGCAATTTCAAAATGAAAATTGGTGATTCCCCGATCCAGTTCTTTGATCTGCTTCCAGACCGCCATGGCATGTGCATGGCTGCAGTTAAACGTCCGGTCTACAAACTTCACCTGCGGGACTTCTTGTTCAATAAAAAATGCAAGCTCCTCTTTCACCAGACGGATATCCCGGAAGCGCAGCCGTTTATCAATGGAAGAAAGGCAGTAGCTGCAGGAAAACGGGCAGCCCCGGCTGGATTCATAATAGACAATCCGGTTTTTAAACGGCTCCATATCTTCGTAGCAAAAGGGGATTCGGCTGAGATCGATGGGCGTCCTGGGCGGATTTTGGTAAATCAAAGCGGCGCCAAAAGCTCTGTCTTCCTGTTTAAATCCACGATAAGCAATGCCGGATATCTCAGACAATTCCCCGATTCCGCTGCAATAATAATCTGCCAGTTCTGTAAATGTTTCTTCGCCTTCGCCGGTCATAATACCAAAAAAAGCCGGATTTTCAAAAAAGGTCTGTTCGATCTCATAAGAAACTTCCGGCCCTCCAGCCCAAATCGGGATATCTGGCCGCAGCTTGTGATACTCTGCCGCAATTTCTCTGATAGAACTATAATTCCAGATATAGCAGGAAAAGAACAGTACATCCGGATTTTTCTTATAGATATCCTGCAGGATCTGTTCGCTTCTGTGATTAATGGTATATTCTGCAATTTCTATTTCAGGCGTCCGGGGGGATTTGCTGTATATTCTGGCATAAGCCTGCAGGTTATAGACGGCAAGGTTGGAATGAATGTATTTTGCATTGACTGCAGTCAAAAGTAGTTTCATCCGAAAGCCTCCCTGTTTATGCTTTTTTGTTAAAACTGGAGTCTATTGTATGGTCTTCCAGCTTAAAGTACCGATATCTGTCATTATGTGGAAAAAGCATTTCCATATACAGGCTCCCCAGCAAATTCTTAACTCTGTCAGCATTGACATTTGGCATCGGAAATTCCTTCCATTCCATTTTCCTGAGATTTTCCAGGAGTACGTCAATCTCCGGCTCTTTTTTCTCATCTACCGGATATTCTTCTGTCGAATCCGCCTGCATCGTATCTGTCTGGCGCTGCTTTTGTTCTGCCTGTTCCATATCCGCAGAATCCGGTTTTTGATCTGTCTGCAAATCCGGCGCAGATTCCTGGCTGGTCTGATTTTCAAAACCAGACGGTATCCCTGAAATCTTTGGATGATCCGGCTGTAATCCGGACTGCCGCCCAGACATGGGCTGCTGCCTGGACTGCTGCATTGGCTCTAACAGCTCACCGGCTTCCGGCATATTATAAATCAGATTTCTGCATGTTTTTTCAAAACACTCTCTGTCATACTTTGCAAGAAATATCAAATCTTCCATAGTCAGCGGACGTTTGTTATAAATTTTAATGTAGATATCTGCAAGACGAATATTTTTCTCCATAATGATACACCTCGCTTTGCTTTATCCTAACACAAGGCAGTGTGGTACCGCAATAAAAATATACACAGATGACTGGTATATTGTGGTTACATTTCACACCCACGCCAGTTTTTCAGAAATTTTTCTCATATCCGGTATGAAATGTAACTGGCAGCCGTCCATTTAAAGTTGCCTGACGGCAGTGGACGGCTGCCTTCTATGAATTTACGCTTTTGCCCCACCTATTGTGCTCTATATATATTTACAAATCCTTTACAAATCCATATGGCTTTCTTTGCCGCATTCTGTTACTATTTTTATAAAAATTGGACTCCGGGGTGAAAAAACGATGAAAAAGATATTAGTGATTGAGGATGAGATTGCGATTAACGATCTGATCTGTATGAATTTGGAAATTGCGGGATACCAGCCGGTTCCCTTTCTGGATGGAGCGCAGTTTGGCCGGCATTTAAAAGAACAGGACGGCTACGATCTGGCGCTGCTTGACATTATGCTGCCGGGCAAGGATGGTTTTGCGCTGTTAGAGGAGTTGAAGGCGCACCGGATACCGGTTATCTATCTGACGGCAAAAGGGGATTTACCCAGCAAAGTAAAAGGGCTTCGAAGCGGAGCGGAAGATTATATTGTAAAACCGTTTGAAATGCTGGAACTTCTGGTACGAATCGACAATGTGCTGAAACGGTACGCCAAAGAAGAAATCGAAGAAATCCATATCCGGGATGTTGTCATCCATACGCAGAAACGGACAGTGTACAAAAACGGTACAGAAGTTTCCATGCAGCCCATGGAATACGACTGCCTGCTGCTGTTCTGGAACTACCGCAACCGGGTTATGACCAGGGAGCAGATTTTAAATATCCTCTGGGGCGTGGAATTTAGCGGGGAAAGCCGGACAGTGGATGTGCATGTGGGCAATATCCGCCGGAAACTGGATTTTTTTGATGTCATTATTACGGTGCCAAGAGTGGGCTACCGAATGGAGGTTTCCGAATGAATATGATCCGAAAAATTGCTGTAACTGCGTCATCCATGCTGTTTGTGCTGGCGCAGCTTTTTTCTTTTTATACCATATATACCAGCCATCAGGAGAAGATTACCCTGCTGAGGGAACATGAGGGAAAGGCTTTTGCAGATTCCGCACATGAATTTGGAGTAAAACTGTCAGAAGCTGCATACAAGGGACTGACTGACACGCATATTGCCATCTATCTTTTTCGAGAAACCATGCCGACAGAATCAGCCTTATATCTGGAAGAAACAGAACTGTTTAATAACAGCAGATATGCTTTTTCTGTCAATAACCTGGAAACAGACGATCGACAGTATCCCTGCAATTACAGAATGGAAAAAATCAACGGGCGCCGCCTGCAGATATTTTATACCAAAAGTTCTCCAGGCAGTTTCCATACCAAAGCATCTTATCTGCTGCTGCATGTCGTAGATATTACGGAATTTTATTCCAGAAGTTTCCAGCTGGTAATCCGGGAACTTTTGACTGCTTTTCTCGCCTCTGTTGTAATGGGAATCCTGCTGGTATATTTTATCCGGAAAATCACAAAGCCGCTGCAGGCAGTCAATGAAGCGCAGCGGCAGCTGATCGGAAGCATGTCGCATGAACTGAAAACACCGCTGACAGCGATTCGAGGATATTCGGAGACGCTGCTTGGCGTAAAACTGTCAAAAGAACAGACAGAAAAAGCTCTTTCCTATATTAACCGGGAAAGCGCCAGATTATCCAGGCTTTCTGAAAAGATGATGGAGCTGACCCGATTGTATGAACCGGAATGCAAAGTTATGCTGCAGGATATCTCTGTAGAGACACTGTTTGACGCGGCAGCGGAAAGTGTACGGCACAGACTTTCCGCTCAGGGAATGACGCTGGTGTATGAAGGGGAATTTCAGGGCATCACTATGCGTCTGGATGAGGATTTAATGATCAGTTTTCTGATTAACCTGATCAATAACAGTATTATGGCGTCAGAAGAAGGCAGCCGGATTTTTATGGGCGCGGACGCAGACGCAATCTGGGTCAGGGATGAAGGATGCGGGATTCCAAAGGAAGAGCTGGATAAAGTAAGGAAGGCATTTTACCGGGTGGACAAATCGCGGTCACGAAAAAGCGGAAACATGGGCCTTGGACTTGCATTGTGCGAACAGATTGCGGCGGTGCATCACGGAGGGATGGAGATTGAAAGCACAGTTGGCACAGGAACAAAGGTGATATTTACAAAACGTTTACAGCGGGTTGAATACCTGGAAACGTAAAGTGAGTAAAGTGGAATGTGTCGGTAACGCACAGTGCCAGATCACGTGGATATCTGTGCCTGATCCGTCAAAACTATCAGGAGGTCTTTGGAAATGAAGAAAAGAGTATTCGCTGCTTTGATATGCATCAGCATAAGCTGCGGCTGTCTGGCAGGATGTGAGAAAACCCCGGAAGAAGCGGTTGTAAGGGAAAAGAGCGCTGACAGTATTAAAAGCTATGAAAGCGCGGAAGCAAAGAAGACAGACGGAACGCTCCGGGAACTGCTGGGCGCCCCAGAACATTACACAAATGAAAAAAGCTATGAAAACGGCGGCCTTATCATTGATACAGACGCAGAAGTAACCGTGCCGGAAACAACTGCGGCAAGTACCTGTGCCGTTTCGGCAAAAGAAGTGAACCAGGATCTGATCGATACGGTGACGAAGGCATTTTTCGACGGAGATACGGTTTATCATAGTTTTACTTATGATGAATGGACGAAAAGCGATTATCAGGAACAGATTACATTGTTAAAAAAATATAAGGCGGAAGGCAATCTCGATCCTTATGAACATGGAACCGACGAAAACGGAAATCTGCAGTATGATATTGATCAGCAGATTCAAGGGATGGAAGAAAAAATGCAGTCCGCACCGGAAGAAAACGAAAAAGAAGAAGTCGTCCCGGCGTTTGGCCTGGAATACTGGAACGGGAAAGGCGAAGAACGCACACGGGATATTGACTATAACCATTTTGGCGGAGTTGTGGAAACTTCGCAGGGAAATTACGACTACACAATTGATTATCTGATGGCTCCTAATATCACCTTTACCATCGAAAAACGCAGGGAGGATCTGACCGACCCCCTGGAATTTGCAGCCTGGACGGAAGGCGGGTATCTGATGGACACGGATTCAGAAAACCATATTTCCGAAGAGAAAATTCAAAGTATGTTACAGATCTCATATGAGGACGCCAGAAAAATAGCGGAAGAAAGCATAGAAAAACTTGGCTGGGATTTTAAAGTCTGTGACTGGAGTTACAGTGTGTTTACCCATGGAGAAAACGGCGCAAGAGAAGATACAATGACAGACGCCGGTTATCTGTTCTATTTTTCCAGAGAAATTAACGGCATACCGATTACGCAGACTAGCATTTATGGCGGCGCTTTGGAGGATATGGACAGTACGCTTGAGCCATGGAGCTATGAACGTTGTGAGGTAATTGTAGGGGACGACGGAATCCAGCGGGCCGTTATTATGAATCCTTATGATATTGGAGAAATCCAGACTGCAAATGTCAGTCTGATGGACTTTGACAGTATTGCCGGAATTTACGAACAGATGATGGAAATTTCTAATGCGGATATTACCAAATATGAAGCGCAGCGGACTTACCATATCCGCAAAATTGTCTTTGGATATACCAGGATTTACGATCCGACAAAGGATAATGATACCGGACTTTTGGTTCCTGTCTGGGATTTTTTTGGCGGCATTGATTCAGAGGCGTTAGATGGAGAATCTTACAACCATGATTCCGGGGAGCATTCCACACGGAGTTTTCTGACCATCAATGCCATAGACGGCACTGTCATTGACCGGGAACTGGGGTATTAGCCATGAAAGCCTGCAGACAGACTGCCGCCGTCCTGCGGTGGAATTTTCTGGGTTTTTATAAAAATCCAAGGATTGTAATCACGTTTTTGTTTTCCTTTATCCTGTGCTTTTTCCTAAGTGAACGCGCCATAACGGTCGCGGAATATTATAACGCTCCGGTTCAGGCCTTTGAGCCCTTTATCTGGACCTTTGGGGACGCGGCCTCGATTCTGCTGTGCGCGCTGCTTCTGATCCTGTTGTTTTTAGATCTGCCAAAATTAAGCCCGTTTACCCCCTATATGCTGATCCGAATCCAAAAGAGCCAGTGGCTGGCCGCGCAGTTTTTTTATATCTTTTTTGTTACAATCTTGTATATGCTCTATGTTTTTCTTGTAACCAGCCTGTTGTGTATGAAAAAAACATACCCCGGCAATCTATGGAGCAAAACAGCGGCGCTGCTCGCCTATTCCGAAATGGGGAGAAAGCTCTCCGTCCCTTCCACAGTAAAGGTCATGGAAAGCGCCAGTCCCATCGAATGCAGCCTGCAGATTACTCTGCTGCTGATCTGCTATGGACTGACTCTGGGATTTCTGATGTTGTTCTTTCAGATGAAAGCGGGAAAAAAAGCCGCGATTGCGGCCGGCCTTGCCTACAGCCTGTCAGGCTTTCTGTTGAAGCCGGACGTTCTGGCGGCTATCCTGCATAAGGAAGACTATGAGATGTTTTATGTCCGCAGAATCATCGGATGGATCAGCCCGTTAAATCACGCGACTTATGGTATGCATGATTTTGGCTATGACGTCCTGCCTTCCATTGGACAGTCCTGCCTGATCTTTCTGCTTTTGCTGTTGGTTTTGGTTCTGTTTACATTTTGGACTTTGAAAACATATAATTTCAGCGCTTTTACAGGAGAATGACGATGAAAGAATTGGTACGGGACAAAAGTATCCGGGGATTGACCCTTTTCTGCCTTCTGGCATTGGTTTTGGCAATCCCTGTATATGAAATAAAGGCTCCGCTGGCAGCGGGGAGTTTTATCAGCTATTTCGAGACGGCGCTGCAGTCGCAGGTTATTTTGTTTTTGCTTCCGATTGTTTCCGTGCTTCCTGCGGGCGCTGTCTATATCCGGGACTCATCGAGCGGCTTTCTGAAACTTTATATCTTAAAAATGAACCGGATCACGTATATTCAGAAAAAAACGCTGCAGATTTATCTGGGCGGATGCCTGCCCTTCTTTGTATCCGGGCCGGCCGCGCTGCTGCTCTGCTTTTTGTTCCTCTATCCATTGGAGCAGAAAAACGCCGTCTCCTGGAATGAACTTGCAAACGCCCTGCAAACTCTGCTGCGCGTCTGTCTTGTCGGAGGCATTCAGGCGGAAATCTCCGGTATTTTCGCGGCAGTGTTCCAAAATTACTATATGGCATATGGAATGCCGTTTGTCTGCTATTATTTACTGGTGATTTTAAAAGAACGCTATCTGACAGATATGTATGCCATGTATCCGGCGGAATGGATTTGCTGCAAGCAGAGCTGGGGCGCAGGCGGAAGCGGGATCTGGATGTTTTTGCTGCTGTTTTCCCTGGCGCTTATGCTGCTGCACGGGCTGCTGCTGTATGAACGGCTGCAGGAAATCTAAGCTCCAGCTGATGCAAACGAATCCGCGCGGCGTCATTTAAAAATCTGTGCAGCGGAAACATTCTGCCAACAGAGGAGGCTTTCACATATGTCCTATATCGAAATTAACCATGTCACAAAAAACTTCGGAGCGGAAACGATTTTACATGATATTCACATCTCTATGGAACAGGGAAAAGTTTACGGCATCTCCGGCAATAACGGTTCAGGAAAAACCGTACTGATGAAATGTATCTGCGGATTTCTCCCGGTCACAAGCGGCAGTATACGCATTGACGGCAAAATAATCGGAACCGAAATTGATTTCCCGGAAAGCATTGGCGTTATTATTGAAACGCCGGGATTTCTCATCCATCTTTCCGGCCTGCGAAATCTCGAACTGCTTGCCAGCCTGCGCGGCCAGATTTCCACCGAAGAAATCCGGCGGGCTATCATACGGGCCGGGTTAAATCCTGATTTGAAAAAACCAGTAGCCAAGTATTCCCTTGGTATGCGCCAGCGGTTAGGAATCGCCCAGGCAATTATGGAAGATCCCAAGTTTTTGATTCTGGATGAACCATTTAACGGGCTTGACAAACACGGCGCAGCCGATATCCGCGCCCTGCTCCTGGAATTAAAACAGCGGGGCAAAACAATTCTTCTGGCAAGCCATAACAGCGAAGATATCCGCATCTTATGCGATCGGGTGTTTGAAATCGACGGAGGGAGGATACAGACACAATGAAAAAGAAACTACGGCTATTCCTACTGCCTCACAGGATTCTGTTCTGCAAGCGCGGGCATAAACCCATACTCCATATGCATCTGCTGCTAATCCTGTTATGTCTGGCGGCTGTCCTGCCGGTTCCGGTACAGACAAAAGCAGACGGACTGATTTCCATTGATACAGAAAAGAAGTATAAGGGGATGTCATCTTCTTTTGCAAAAGGGTATATTCCTTCCGTAAAAAAGAATACGCTTCTGCTGGTTGTTCCTTTTCAGGCCAGCCTGCCGCTTGCGGATGACAGCCTGTATGTCGGCGTCTCCTTTGAACGGGAAGAAAACTGCCCGTTCCTGTTTCAGAATTACCAGAAGAAAGTGAAAAAATCCGGGAAACATACCTACCTGTACCAGTGTAAAATCAAGCTGAGAAAAAACAGAATCAACGGACAGTACCCGCTGCACCTGACCGTCCGGGCACAGACTGCTGCAGACGTATCCCAAAATAAAGTCTCCTCCGGGAATTCCTCTTTGCCTTACGGTGAGTCTAAGGAAAACCCCTCCGGGGATTCCTCTTTGCCTTATGGCAGTTATGGTGAAATGATCCAACAGGATTTTATAATTTATGTTGAAATTACTGACGGAAAAAACGCATCTGCATCTGAAACAGCTCTCGCAAAGACCGATGATATCCCTCAATCTGCAGAATCCGGTTCAGAATCTGGAAGCGCCAACGAAACATCAGACAATGAACTTATCCGTCAGCCCAAACTAATGCTTACCGAAAACAGTATACAGGCAGAATCCGGCGAGTCTAAGGATAAACTGCAAGCCGGAAGCAGCGCTCTTTGGATAATTGCAGCTAAAAACTGCAGCAGCAGCCAGCCTATAGAAAATATGAAAGTTACACTCCTTTCAGACTCCGCAGGCATCTTGTTTGAAAAAAATTCCTGGTATTTTGAACAGATTCCCGCTGGCGCAGGCATGGATTTATCGCAAACAATTACCATAGATAAAAAGGCTCCTGCCCAAACCATCCCGATTCAATTTCAATTTGATTATGAAGATAAAAAGGGAACCGCTTACAGTATCACAGAAACAGCGCATCTATCCATTGCCGCCATGCAGCAGGCCGAACTTGTGGATCTCTCTTTCCCGGAAAGCATTTATGAATCCGATACCAATTCCCTGACCTTTCAGGTTCAGAACACCGGACTTGGAATCATCTACAATGCCCGTGTACGCCTGGAAGGAAGAGGCCTGTTCCCGGAACATGAACTGTTTCTGGGAAATATGGAATCCGGAACCTCCTCTGATGGAGAAATTTCAGTCTTTGCAGGCACTTTGGATATGGACGAATCCCCCTCCGGGGATTCCTCTTTGCCTTCCGAACCCCAAAAGGACAAGTACGGCATAACTACCGCAAGGGTCATCTTTTCCTATGAAGACGAACAGGGAACTGTAACAGAACAGGAATTTCAGCTGCAGACTGCCATTAAAAAGCCTCAGACGATAGAATTAAACATTGAAGAACAGGAACCGGAAACCAACCAATGGTGGATCACAATTGCATTTTTTATCATTCTGACTCTCGCGCTTGTAATCATCTGGCTGTACCTGCGAATCAGATCCCTCCAGGGATACCTCTTTGCCTTACGGCAGAAATAAGGAAATCCCTAAAGGGATACCTCTTTGCCATACGGCAGAAATAAGGAAATCCCTAAAGGGATACCTCTTTGCCTTACGGCAGAAATAAGGAAATCCCTAAAGGGATACCTCTTTGCCATACGGCAGAAATAAGGAAATCTACAAAATCAACTATAAAGGATAACTATGACAGAACATAACATTTATAAAAGCATTGTAACTGGCGTACTGATTTGTCTGCTGATCTTCTGTTCCGCCGAATGGCTGCGGAATTTGGCCAGAGAGCAAAAAACTTATGGATTTATCCTGCAGTCAGAGTCTGATCTGACTGAGGATATTGTGGCGGAATTTAAAAAGCTTTCGGGCATCCGGTATTTTGAACCCATACAGACCATACCTGTCACTATCTATTTAAACCAATATTCCATGGACACAAAACTGGCTGCGCTGGATTTGGACAGCAGCAGGCTGCACTGGAAAGATGCGGAGAAAAATATCCCTCTTGGAAACACCCCTGTGCTGTTTTTCGGCGCAGACGCTTTTTCTTCCTTTTCCGATCGCAACGGCTATGCACCGGAAAAAAGCCAGATTGAAGCATGGATTCAAAACTACCCGGAGCTGGAACTAACCATAACCTATGAAATCCCATTTGACAATTATAAGAAAACAGGCTGCACAAAGAAGGCGAAAATATATGGTATTTTTGAAGAACCCAAAGATCAGATCTGTATGGACAAACAGCAGATTCAAAATCTGTTCGGCCATTCTGTGCACACTCTTAGCGGATATATGGAAATATCCGGGCAGCAAAATGCAAAAAAGGCACAGAAATTATTGGAAGAAGCAGGGTTTGTAATAATAAAAGACACCGGCTCTCCCTCTTTCTGACCAGAAAAAGAATCCAAAAAAAGATCCACAGCCTGAAAAATTATAAATGTAAACAGAAGCCTTTCTTAAATAAACTCAGGAAACCGTGCCGCTCTTACTGCAGGTTATCGTAAGTGAGCCGGAATAGCTCTTGCCGCTTGAAGAGTTATACAGGGTATAGGAGCCATACGCTTTATTCCCGCTTTTGCTGGCGCTCCGGCTGCTAAACGAACAATAGGATTCCGCAATCGAAGACGAGTAAGAGGCCGCCGTACAGGCAGAAGACGTTCCATCAAACGTAAATGTCCCTGATAACGTATACGTTGCAAGAAGGGTGCCCAAACCATTTTTAATCTTTGCGACTTTTGCAGCCGATATCGTTTTTTTCGTCGCAAAAGGCTGAATCATTGCATCTGATTCGTAAACAATGGTCTGGCATTCTACAATAATATCCTCATCTTCATAGATAATCTCCGGTTCAGCCGCCATCTCTTTGGGCAATGCCGCAGATACATCCGCAGACAGCATCGTAAAAAACATACTAAATGATACAACAAAAGCAAATACAATTTTTTTCATATGCAATTCCCCTTAATCTTTTTCTATTTTTTCGTCAAATACTTCTGAAGAGACTTCTGTTCCATCATATATGTAAACCGCTGGATTCACTGTATTGCGTTTATATCGTATCCAGCAGCGCTGATACCCGGCTAAAACAAGCATAACCACAATGCCTCCGACAATTATGCCAAGGATCAGATTATGCAGCTGATCTCTCCGCTGCATAATAGATACGATATCCGTATTCATCGGCTCTCCCAAAACAGATCCGGCGACATCCACGGCAGTCCCAAATTCTTCCAGCACATCCTGCCAGTCAGCCTCTGTATGTTCTTCCAGATAAAGCTCTATATCCGATTCCAAATTATATAAAATCTGCCGTTTATCCGGATAACCGACTGGCAGCATCCAAAAAACTGCCCGCAGATATCTTTTCATTTCCCTTGTATATTTCATCACTTCTCACCTGGAAATATTTGTTCCTGCCATTTGTCCGGGCATTCTGTTCCTTCATATACATACAGGGTTTCTTCTGTCATAAATGCATCTTCATCTCTCCATATCTTAAAGTCCTGGACAAAATGAAACAGAAAAAGACAAAGCAGAAAGCAAACCACCCCTGCAATAAAAACTTCCCTGTGCTTTTTCTGAAATACATGCACTAACTCTTCATCCTGTATCTCGCTCATAAAAGCTTCTGTAACATCTGAGACAGATCCAAACTGTTCCATAATCTCCGGCCATCCCACGCCCGTTGGATGGTCTTCCAAAAACTCATGAATATTCTGCTCCAATAAATGCAGCAGCTTTTTTTTGCCCGGATAATTCCTTGGAAGATTCCTGGAAATCTCCCTGATGTACATCCTTATCTGTTTCTCCAAACTGCTCATATACGTCCCCTTCATTTGAAATCAGAAGGAACTGAATCATTCCTATATACGCAGAAAAAGACTCTTGCAGTTCTTGAAAGTATCTTGCTCCGGATTCTTCCAGATGATAATAAACCCTTGTCTGACGTCTCCCTACCTTTTTCTCAAAAAACGAGATATGATTCTGATCGGTTAGCCGGTAGAGAATCGGATACATAGAGCCTTCCAGGACCGTATACTGTCCATTGCTCCGCTTCTTTAGTTCCTGCGACATCTGATATCCATACATATCTTCTTCTGAGAGCAGCTTTAAAAGCAGCATTTCAATTGTCGCTTTTTTTAAATTGGTTGATAAATTTGATTTTTTTTCCATGCAACACACTCATATTCCTTCTATTAATTAATCATAGCACAGACAGTTCGTTTGCAGTCCATGAACGCAAACAATCTGAATGCGCCAGTTACAATTCAGCCTGCAGCAGCGCTGCCAATCACTCTGTCTCGGCTGATATTTGGATTTCCGCCAAATAAAAGAATGTCACCCAAGAATCCCAAATCCCATATGCTGTAAAAGACGAAAGCTCACTGGCTTTCTATCTCTTTAGCATAAATCAATAAAATTATACCACATTATCAGAATTTGTCAAATTTAAAACCGATTTTCTTAAATTTAAATTTTATTTATTGTATCTTCCATCTATGTGTTTACTTTTTATCATATCCGTGTTAAAATAACATCGACATCCTAAAAATGGAAATGCACCTGTCTGGCGGTTTATTGCATGATATTCCCATACAGCACACAGGTGACCCTGTAATACATTTTTCAGACTTTTTCCGAAGTTTAAAACAGCAGCTTTCATGTGGGATGCTTCAACATAAAGCTGCGTTCGGGAATTTTGCAAAGACAGAACAGCTGCATTTCCATTTAATCAATTCTTGTTTTTGAATTTAAATATTCACTATACCCAATTTCTTCCCTAAAGAAATGGCTTTTGTCCGGGCTGTAAATCTTTCGGTAAGTCATCATCTTCAGCAGCCCATCTGAATCATCCAATACCTCCGTTTCAATTTCAACCGGCGTCTCCTCCGTCTTTGTCCCCAGAAATGTCGCTGTCAACCGGTCATTTTGATAACTGACCAACAGTTTTACCGGATATTTCGTACTGTTCTCCACTTTTAGATCCAGTGCGTCCCATGCAACCGCGGCATCCATACCAGGAGCCGCGTAGCTGGAGATAAACGTATGCCACCAGCGCTCCGGAATCTCCAGCGCCGCATACAACGCCGCTTCAAAAATAGTTGTGGAAACCTGACAGATACCTCCGCCATATGCCTGAATAATCTGATTATCCAAGATTGCGTTCGCCTTTTTAAACCCCGTCTCCGCTGTCTGTTCTCCGACCGTATCATTAAAGGAAAACACATCGCCTGCATTCAGAATCATCCCACTGCACTTTTCCGTTGCCAGCCGGATATTCTCCCTGCGGTTTGCACTGCCGCCAACACTTGTAGAAAACTCCGCCAGCACATCCTCAAACAAATGCTCCTCCAAGTCCTGCGTACAAACCTCCGGCTCCGTATAGCTCAGATCAATTGCCACCACAGTCCCCTCTTCTGCCGCATCCAGCATTCCCTGCGCCGCATCCCGGTCAAAATCTACTCCCGTAACGGAAGGCACAATCTGATACCCCTGCTCTGCATCCAGCCTTGCATTCTCCGCCTCCCGGTAAATCTCCCGATACATCTGCTCCAAATCCACCGGCTCCACGGCGCCACTGACCACCGGGCAATGAACCACGCGTCCTATCCCGCCAGACAAAACCGCCTTCTCAACCACCTGCAAAAGCTTATCCTCATCCACCCTGCTGCCAGCCTGTCCCATTGTAACAAACAGCTGCCCGTTCTCTTCCCTGTAAGAGCTCTGAACCGTAGTATCCGCCTCCAGCAGGCCGCTATCCGCCAAAATGTCCCGCAGCCGTTCCCTGTCCATCACCGGCAAAACTTCCAAATCCATTCCCCAAATCAATGCCCGCAGAAAACGTTCTCCCCGCAGCAAGAAATTTCCCCGGCATGGGTCCAACGCTTCCAAAACCACTTCCCCACAATCAAATACCAGCGCATCCCCCACACCAACCGGATACTCCTGCCCCTCAAAAGAAAGCATAAGATCCGCCTCATTCCGCCTGTCCCGCATATCCCTTTCCAGAGCAGAAACTGCCTCATCCCCTGTCATCCCTCCAACAGCTACTCCATTGATTACAGTTTGCGGAAGCAGCTCATCCTCCTTCACTGCCGCACACAGCGCCAAATAACCAACTGCCAGCAATAAAATCGTACCTACAGAAAAAACTATCCCTCTCTTTTTTCGCCTGTTCTTCTCCAACACGTCAACTCTTATCCTCTCGTCATCATAGTAGCACAAACCTTCTGGACAGTCAGCTCAGACCGGGCAGTTATCCGCCTGGTCTGAGCGTTACTCCCCCGCAAGAATCTGCCAGCCTTCTCAACTCACCATTCCGCCCACAGTCCCCGACCCCACGCACAGCACCAGCGTCGTAACCAAATGCGTCCAGTCTCCGGCCAATCCCTTATACAACAGCAGCGACACCCCGAACAAAACCGCAAAATACAGCATCCCAATAAAAAATCCCCACAGGAATTTCTTGCTCTTCGTCCGTTTCCCAATCAGAAAGCCTCCCAGAAACCCACTGATCACATACACCGCAATTAGCCAGACTTTACTCACCGTCTCCTGAAGCTCCATCTTAAACAGCGCCAATGCCAAAAGCAGCAGCAGAACAAAAGTAACCGCATACATCAAAAACAGTATCTTCAAAAAATCCGCCACCAGCGTCTGTCCCGCCCGTTCTTGTTCTTGTTTCTGCATATAAAATTCCCCCTCTGAAACCACTATATGATTCCAGAAGGAGAATTATACCTAGAGCGTGTCTGAACATTCATTCCCGCCATCTGCACGCCCCATTTAGCGTGATATTTGCACAAAATTCGGTCAACGTAGCCCGCTACGCCTCCCTCATTTAGCACAAATCTCCCACTCAATGGGTCATACATCTGGCAGAAAGCAATTTTCAAACACGCTCTAGAGCTCACAATTTCCAACTGTCCTTGGAAACGGTACGACGTCACGGATATTCGACATCCCGGTAAGGTACATCACACACCGTTCAAATCCAAGCCCAAATCCCGCATGTCTGGCTGAACCATACTTCCGAAGATCCAGGTAAAAACTGTAATCCTCTTCATTCAGACCCAGCTCCTTTATCCTCGCCAGCAGCTTATCATAATCGTCCTCTCTCTGGCTTCCGCCAATAATTTCACCGATTGCCGGCACCAGGCAGTCCACTGCGGCAACTGTTTTGCCGTCATCGTTTAACTTCATATAAAATGCTTTGATCTCCTTGGGATAATCTGTAACAAATACCGGGCGCTGAAATACTTCTTCTGTCAGATAACGCTCATGCTCTGTCTGCAGATCCGCGCCCCAGGAAACCTTATATTCAAACTTATCATTGTTTTTCTCCAGAATTTCCACTGCTTTTGTATACGTCACCCGTGCAAACTCGGAATTGGCCACATGATTCAGCCGTTCAATCAGTCCCTTGTCTACAAAATTATTAAAGAACTGCATTTCTTCCGGCGCATGTTCTAACACATACCGGATAATATATTTCAACATACTTTCCGCCAGAACCATATCATCATTTAAATCAGCAAACGCAATCTCCGGCTCAATCATCCAAAATTCCGCCGCATGGCGCGTCGTATTGGAATTCTCCGCACGGAACGTCGGCCCGAACGTATAAATATTCTTAAACGCCATCGCGTAGGTCTCTCCGTTTAACTGGCCGCTTACCGTCAGATTGGTCGATTTTCCAAAGAAATCCTCAGAAAAATCAATTTCTCCTTCTTTGGTACGTGGAAGGTTCTCCAAATCAAGCGTCGTCACACGGAACATCTCTCCGGCGCCCTCACAGTCACTCCCTGTAATCAGCGGCGTATGCACATAGACAAAATCCCTCTCCTGGAAAAATTTATGGATCGCATACGCAATCAGCGAACGCACCCGAAAAACCGCCTCAAAAGTATTCGTCCTGGGACGCAGATGAGAAATCGTCCGCAGATACTGGAACGTATGCCGCTTTTTCTGCAGCGGGTAATCCGGCGCGGATTCCCCTTCAATCACTACTTCCTCCGCCTGGATTTCAAAGGGCTGCTTCGCCTGGGGCGTTGCAACCAGCTTTCCGTTTACAATAATCGCAGCCCCTACATTCAGCTTCTCCACTGCCGCAAAATTCGGCAGCGCATCATGATACACCACCTGCAGCGGCTCAAAAAAAGTACCGTCGTTGACCACAATAAACCCAAAATTTTTGGAGCTTCGGATACTTCTTACCCAGCCGCCAATCGTCACTGTCTGTTCCAGATAGTTCTCTTTGTTCCGGTATAAATCCCGGATGTTTACAAGTTCCATATTCCAATCTCCTTTTTATTTCTATGATACTTTTATCCGTTTTTCATGATAACGTATATGATTCGTAACCGTTTGCAGCCGAGCAGCCAGGAATCCGGAAGACTGAACTGTTACTATTATTCCTCCGTGCTTGCCGCCGCTTCCGTATCTGTCGCCGCCTCCGTAATTTTGGCATGATCCGCAATCAGCGTACAGGCTTCATTTTCCAGATAAACTTTCTGCAGATACGCCTTTCCAGATTCCACATCCGGCCCGTAATTCTCATACAAAGCCTCTTCTGACGCAAAACTGCCATTCGATACGATATTGGCAATATACGTATCATACTCCTCCTGATCAAAGGCAATATTTTCATTTTTTACAATTGCCTCAAATACCAGTTCCTCTGTCAGGTTCTGCTCCAGATACGTCTTATTCTGGCTGCGAAATTCCTCTTCTGTCACATTGTAATTGGACATTAAAAACTCTGAGAAATCCGTTCCGTCCGAACAATACTGCGCTTTAAATCCCTCCACATACTCTTCCAGCCTCGCCTCTACAAGACCTTCCGGAAATGAATTTACCGTACATTTGGCAACAACCGCTTCAATCACCTTAGACCGGATATCCGCCTCCCTGCCCTGCTGTGCCTGCTGCTCTAAGAAACTACGGACATCCGCATAAAAAGCCTCAACCGTATCCGTACCGAAATTCTCCTTTACATAAGAATCATCCAGGCTCTCCCTTGTGACCGCTTTAACAATATGATTTACCGTAAATGTAAACGTGACAGCCTGTCCTTTCAGCTCCTCCGACTGGTAATCCTCCGGAAACGTCACATCCCAGTCCACCGTCTCCCCCACAGATACGCCAATCAGCCCGTCTGAAAATCCTTCAATATAACCGCTCCCGGTAGAAGGGCTGGAATTACTTCCTGTATCAATAATCTGATTCTCAGCCGTACCGCCGTCAAAAGCCACACCGTCCTTCTTGCCTACATAATTGACGTCTACGACATCCCCGGCTTCCACAACTGTCTTGGATTCATCCGGCACGTAAGCCCCGCTGTAAACAAGCATCTGATCCACATACTCATTCACTTTTTCATCCGTCACCTGATAATCCGCTTCATTCAGGGTAATTTCCACATCCATATAATCCCCTAATGTCACATAATCATCGACATTATACGTAATCGCAGAACTCGCCGTACTAAAGCCTGTACCGCTTTCCGTACTTTCCTCCAGCGACACTGCTTCCGTATCCGTGCCGGAACCATCTTTTGTTCCCCCACAGCCCGCGACAAGCGACAACGCTGCGCAACAAATCAAAATTGTTACTGATTTTCTCTTCATCTCTTACCTCTGTTTTCCAACTATATTTTTTACTGCTTCGATTCTCTGAACGGTCTGGTCATTCCTCCGCCAGCAGATACCTTGCTTTACGTATCGGCCGCACACCTGTCAGCGGAATGACTGGCGTGGGTGTGAGCAGTAACAATAAGATACCATATTCCGCCAAAAAATAAAAGGTTTTATTGCTTTTTCTTTCAGGAAATGATACAATATTCTTCACGATTATGTCCGCAAGACAGCCCACAAAAACCATAAAAAGGAGGATTTGATTGTGTCAAAAGTTACAATCGTATTACTAATCATCATTGCAGTATTACTAATCGCTCTCATTGTTCTATATTTCCTCGGAAAACGGATGCAGAAAAAACAGGAAGAACAGCAGGCGCAGATCTCCGCCATGGCCCAATCCGTTTCCATGCTGATTATCGATAAAAAGCAAATGAAACTCAAAGACGCCGGGCTCCCCGCAGCCGTAATAGAACAGACCCCGAAACTGATGCGCAATTCCAAACTGCCCATTGTCAAAGCCAAGACCGGCCCCAGAATTATGACCTTTATCTGCGATGCCGCAATTTTTGACAGCATTCCCGTCAAAAAAGAAGTAAAAGCAACTGTAAGCGGGCTCTATATTACTTCCGTCAAAGGGCTGCACGGTTCCATAGTCCCGGCAGACACCGGGAAGAAAAAAGGCTTCCGGGCAAAGCTGCAGAGAAAATACCAGGAACTTAGCTCACAAGTCAGTAAAAAATAAATAAGAGGACGCTTCCTGCAGACAAGCCAGGGGCGTCCTCTCTTATTTACGTACATTTCATCCGCAGCGCCTGCCCATCAGGAAGAAATATGAAACCCATTGCCTTCCTTAGACTGAATCTCCATCCGGATCGTACAATTTGCCAGATGTTCATAGTTCAGCTCCAGCGCATAATCCACATTTACAGAAATATCATTCTCTTTCTCCGTAATTTTAATATCCGTTGCATTGATGCCAAGCATCAGGCTGCCAAAAGGCGTTTCATAGCAGGCAATATTCTTCTTATTTTTTTCAAAAACCATATGTACATTCGTCACACCGCGTTTTGTAATATCCACACAGTCTTCCTGCAGTTTGATAATATTCTTCGTTACGCCGTCAAAACCTTCTACCACTTCGTCATACAGCACATAATGCTTGTCATTCTTCTTATAATAATCCCCGGCCATAATGACTTCCACCGGCTCGGTATCTTCCTCACCCTTCTTTGCAATCTGCAGTCCGCTGATGGTTACCAGTACATCTTTTGTCATGCTGTTTCTCCTTTGTATCCGATTTGTTCAAACTTATTATACATGACTGTTTCTTTTCAGGCAACTATCCTGCATTAAAAAATAAAATCCAGATATTTAAATTTCACCCTGATTTTTCCTTCCGCCATAAGCTCCTTATACTCATCTTCTGTCAAAACAGACTGCAGCTCTTCTTTGGAATTTTCATCCTCCACCCGGTATACGGCATTCGCAAAACACAGATTCGGATACATGACACACCACCAGTTTTCGCCTGCGCCGCTGCCGATTACCACATTCAGCGCCCGGTATGTTCCTGCCGGGAAACTATAGCTTCCATAGGTTTTTACCGGAAATTTTGTATCCTTTACCACTGCTTTTACCGGATAGGAATACCCCTCCCCGGTTATGACCTCTCTGGCACAGTGTTCAATCTGCGCCAGAAGGCCGCTTACAATCTGCTCGCATTCCTCTAAATCCTGCACGTCCGCCAGTTCCTCCCGAAGATATTCGCCAATGCGATCTCTGACCTTTAGTTTTAATGTCTGATCTTGCTCCGTATTGCTGTTCGCCACAACATGAAACCGTAAAATCCGTTCCGCAATATCCTCCTGCAGCCTGTGGCTGCGGTAACGATACGCGATTACCAGCAAAACAAATCCCAGGATAACCATTCCAATTTTATAATATTTTTTCATACTCCAAATCCTTCCCTCCAGTTTTCTTATCAACAGGATTTCCAGATTTTGGAGTTTTAATCAACAAATTTTATCCTCTTTCATTTAAAAGAACCACTTCGATCTCAAATTCCCATCCTAAATCCTTCAGAAATCGTTCCAAATCCCCGCCATAGTACGCGTAGTTCTCTCCTCCGCACATCCCAAGCTTATAAAAACTGTTGGTAATATCAATCCCTGACGTCTTTAACCGATTTTCTGCAATCTCATTCAGCTGGCCCTGAAACTGTTCCAGTATCTTCTGCCGTATCTTCTTCCCTTCGCTGCTGTCTGTATCCATCTCCTTTTCTACCACTACTTCCAGTCGAATTCTGTCCCTGTATAAAAGTCCGTCCCCATCTGGAAAATCTCCTTTTGCCCGAATCCGGTTTATCGTAATCGCCGTCCCGTCATCCAGTGAAACCGCCAGTTTTTTTAATTTTCCCTGACACAGGTATGACAGCGCCGCTTCATTTTGATCCAGTTCCCCTTTGGGAACGCCCGCATAAATGGCATAGTAATTACGGATCACCGGAAGCCCTCCACTGTCCGCAAGCATCGGAACCAGCAAAAGCTGCTCCTGATTTTCCATTTCGTTATGCAAATCTCCCAATGTCACCGCATCTTTTAACTTATAATCCTCTCTGCTGTCAATCATCTCTTCCAGATAGTTTCCAATCGCCGTATCCAGATTGCTGTCCAGCGCCAGAATCGCCGCCGCATCCTCTGCCACAAACAGCAGCGTATTCCTTGCAATCAGGCTCTCCTTGCCGCAAATCCGCAGAAAATTAGCAAGCGCCTCTGTGTCTTCTACAAAATCCTTCGATAAAATCAGCACTTTCATATGGTTATAATCCAGGATTTTATTTGTATCATTCGCATATTTGGAAATTCCAGTAAAAAAATCCTTGTCTTCGATATAAAAATCCGTTCCGCTTGGACTGTCTGCATTTTGATCTGCAATTTTTGAAAGATCCTGGAATTTATAGGTGATCATGCAGCCGTCCTCCGTCTCATCTATTCCCATTGCCAGCGGGAACTTCCTGTTTTCCAACTCCGTCGTACTGCAGCCGGAAAACAGCGCCGCCTCGCATAAAAGCACGGCACAGGCTGCTATTTTTCTGCCCTTGCCCCGAAATTTTACACATAATCCTGCCAGAAGGGGAATCAGAACCACTAACGGCGTAGCCGCAAATAAAAATGCCCGGTGCAGACCTTCGGTAAACGCCCTGGAACGATAACTCACCACAGCAACCCCAAACAAAACCCCCGCAGTAAAAAGGATCCATAACCGTTCCTTCGTTTTACCGCATGGCATAGAGGTATCCCCGGAGGGGATCTC
>CAJUPF010000050.1 GCA_910588565.1 uncultured Lachnospiraceae bacterium | reverse complement strand
GGTCATCAGGGAAAACGTCTCGCTTTTCATCTGCGCTTTCAGCTCATGCTGGCAGCAGGGCACAGAAAAAATCAGTTTCGCATTCCACCTGACTGCATTGTAAAGCGCAAAATCTGTCGCCGTATCACAGGCATGCAGTGATATCACCATATCCACCGCAAAAGGCGCCTGGTACCCGTTAATATTCCCCAATTCAAACCGCAGATTCTGATAACCGTATTTTTTTGCTGCGCGATTGCATTTTTCGATCACATCTGCTTTTAAATCCAGTCCAATCATCTGCACGGCAATCTTTTGCTTCACGGTCAGATAATAATATAAAATAAAAGTCAGATACGATTTCCCACAGCCAAAATCCATTATATTCAGTGTTTCCAACCCCAATGTGCGCACATAATCATCTATCATTTCAATAAACCGGTTAATCTGACGGAATTTATCCTGCATGGAGGCGACGATCTTTCCTTCCGGCGTAAAAATCCCCATATCCACCAGCGGCGGTATCACCTCGCCCTCTTCCAACAGATAGCGCTTCTTCCGGTTATGTGCCGTATCTGTTTTCGGTCCGTTCTCGGTCCGTTTCTGCTTAAAAGCCACCTTTCCCTTTTTAGAAACCAGAAACACAGACTCCATGGCATTCCCAAACCCATTCAGCTGGCGGTACTCCCCCTGCAGATAAGCAGCCAGCCTTTCCGCCAGCGTTTCCTGACTGACATTTTCATGGAACGCCTGCTTCTCCGTCAGTTTTTCCATCTGATAAAAGCATTGCGCGTCTTTATCGGACGATACTTTTCTGGTTATATTGATTCTTCTGTATTCCGCCGTTTTGCACGGTTTGCTCAAAATCATTTTTTCACAGCCGGATTCCAACATACTGACCAGGTTCTCCCTGATTTGTTCTGACATAATTTACCCTTTCTGACGTGCCTGCCGTATCAGCCTTTCCTGACTGCCTTGATAATAGCTCCAAGCTTCAGCCTGTTTCCATAGAGCAATACGCCTACCCGGTATACTTTAGCAGAGAAAAACCCGGTTGCAACAACCGATACCATCAGAATCAGAATCGATATCAGAACTTCCGCAAACGGCACCGTGCTCATGGCAATCCTTGTAAACATAGCCATTGGAGAGGTAAACGGGATAAAAGAACAGATCCGCATCAGCAGATTGTCAATTTCCCCGCCCGACATGGAAAACATAACCACCAGAAACCCGGCTATAAACAACAGTGTCACCGGCATCACAGCCGTATTGATATCCTCTAATTTGGATACGGTAGAACCAATTGCCCCATACAAAAAGGCATACGTTAAAAATCCCAGCACAAAAAAGATCAACATATAGACAAACAACTCTACCGGCATACCAAACAGAGAATCTATCAGCATATTTCCCGCCCAATACGATCGATTCAGGCTGTAAAAGAGAACTGCAGAACCAAATACCGCCACCAGCTGTATCAATCCTGCCAGACAGGAGGCAAATACTTTTCCAAACATCATGCCCGTCGGCTTCGCGCTGGTAATCAGCAGTTCCATCGCCCTAGAGCTCTTTTCCGACGCCACATTGGTCGCTACCATCTGTCCATACAGCAAAACTACCATATACAAAGCAAACACCATAATATAGGTATAGAAAAAATTCTGTATCTGGTCTTTTCCAAGGCTCACCGTATCATGTGCAACCGGAACTGCAAGAATTTCTCCAGCTTCCTCTGCGGAAAGCCCGCTGTCAACAAGAGAATTTATCCAGTGCAGATTCTGTAAAACCTCATCCGCCAACTGTGTATTAGCATCGTACATGGAAAGATTCTCCACATAATACGTATAGGAAGTCGGGCTTTCCAGTACAAACGCGCCTTCTGCCAGACCGGAAAGCACCTGGCGCTTTATGGTATCCAAATCCTCATCCGTAAGAGCGATTTCATATTCCGGAAATGCGCTCCGAAATGCTTCCTGCAGCAAATCCGTCCGGGCATAATCTCCGGCAGCAAGCAGCAGCATACCTTCTGCTGCCACTCCCTCCTCCGCCGTATCCTCATCACCAAAGACAACCGTGGCAATACGCGGAAAAAACATCACAACTGCAATTAAAAGCACCAGAAAAACCGTAACTCCGGCAAATACTTTATTTTTCAGATAATTGACAAATTCAAACTGAAAAATAGTCTTAAACTGTCCCATCTGACTCACCTCCCGTTTCCTTTTTTGCCGAATGGAATAAAGGTATCTCTAGAAGGGATATCCTTATTCCTGCCAGATGGCACGTGTGCCCCAGAGGGCAGCATGGTATCCCCAGAGGTTTCATCCTGTGCAAATTCTACAAATATATCATTTAGCGACGGTTCAAACACTTTGATTTCATCGATGTCATACGCCCCTGTCAGCATCTTCATCATTTCCTGCTTTTCTGCCGGATCTTTCATCTGAACCAACAGTTCCCCTGTTTCTGTGACGCTGCAGCAGTCCCCAAGACGCGTCCGGATCTCCTCTGCCTGTTCCGAACACACCAGCAGTTTATCCCGCACATAATTATGCTTGATATCATAAATATCCCCTTTCAGCACAATCGATCCTCCATTTAGAATGGCAATGCCATCACAAAATTCTTCAATATAATTCATCTGATGACTGGAAAAAAGTACAATTTTGCCTTTTGCAATCTCTTCTTTTACCACATCCTTTAACAGCATGGCATTGACCGGATCAAGGCCAGAAAACGGTTCATCCAGAATAATAATCTGCGGTTCATGGGCAAGCGCTGTCACAAGCTGGATTTTCTGCTGGTTTCCTTTGGATAAAGTATCCAGTTTCTTATTCCGGTGTTCCGCCATCCCAAGGCGTTCTAACCAGTAATCAATGGATTTCACGGCATCCTGCCGCTTCATTCCGTTTAACCGGGCAAAATAGATCAGCTGATCAATGATTTTCTTCCTTGGATACAACCCACGCTCTTCCGGCAGGTACCCCAGCCGCAGCTGCTTATAATCCACAGGCTTTCCATCCACCAGAATCTCTCCGGCATCCGCATTAAATACATCCATCAAAATTCGGATCGTCGTCGTCTTTCCAGCGCCATTGCGCCCCAACAAACCGAACGCTTTTCCGCTGGAGGCTGTAAAAGATATCCCTTTCAGCACTTCTTTTTCACCAAAGCTTTTTTGAATATTCCTCAGTTCAAGTTCCATAGTATCTCCATTTATAATTCTTAGAATATAATTTCATTTCAGCAAAATTCCAAACACATTTTATCACGGGCAAACTAACGGGGCAACTTAAGTTTTCCTTAATATGCCGAATGGCATAAAGGTATCCTTTAAACTTTCTATGATTCAACAGCCAGCCAAGAGCCGGTCTCTCTCTGTCTGCAGACCGTTAAAAGATGCCGGTACTTAGTGCGTGGCGATTGCCCACAATCGGCACACGCTTATGTACCGCTGCGTCTTTTAAGAGCGAAAGCGAGTCTGTGGACAGAGAAAGACCGGATCTTGGCGTCCCCCGTTCAACCCCTTACCTATCCCTGCACCCGCCCATCTGACCAGAATAACTCATCCAACGTCTTCCCCAGTACATGGCAGATGGCAATGCACAGTTTAATCGTCGGATTATAATCCCCTTTTTCAATCGCACTGATTGTCTGGCGCGATACGCCTACTTTATCCGCCAGCTCCTGCTGGGACATATCAAGTCCCGCACGGGCTGCTTTTAATCTCAAATTTTTCATTCATCCCCTTATCCTTCCTCAAGTCCTTTTTTACATGCGCATTTTACCAGTACCAGAAGCAGAATAATCAGCATCATAATTCCGCAAAGCAATGTAATCGCATGAATAGACAGCACTCCATGTTTCACCATATCTTTCAGAGCAAAAATATGAATACCAGCAACTGCAAAGTACGTCAGGGAAAGAACAGCAAACGTCAGAACAACCCGCACCGGATATTCATTCAAAGAAAAATATCCATCATTCCAGATCGCATATCCGGCATAAACAACAACTCCAAGTATCAAACCGGCAAACGAAACCACCCCCCGTTCCATAACCCGTTCCAGATAATCTCCATAAATCATATCCAGAAACAGATAAACCAGATATGTAAAAAATCCATACTTAAACGCCCTGCCCCGGACAATCTCCTGCCGCTCGTCGTATTTACACTTTAATTTTCCGTCCTTTTTCATAAACTTCAACAAAGGCACGGCAACTGCAAGCCCGATCAAAAGTCCAACGGTAGCCCCTATTAAATATCCCAGCTCATAGTTTTCCATAACATCTGCTCCTTCCCAGATAATTGTATCCGGATGTCTGCAAAATCTGGCTTTGCAAACATCTGTCACGTTTTATTACAGAAACAGTTTACTATATGAATGGCATAATGTCAAGAATATTTTACTTTTTGCATTTTATTATAGCATTCACAAGTAACCATCCCATGTTACAGTTCACGGCCTAACCCGGCCGCAAACTGTAACGCATCCAGCCCATTCCAAGTCGCCTTCGGCGAGGGGCTGGATGCTTGAAACCACTGCTTTATTGGCCGGATGCCCTGCAGCGGGGTGCAGGGCACCGTGAATAGTAACCATCCCATTCAGCAGAATAATAAAATTTTCCAAAACCTATATCATTTTTCCTACGGACATAGTACAATTAAATAGTATGTATTAAATCAAACGAACGAGGAGGAAACGTCATGAAACTCAACTGGAACAGCAAACATAAGAAATTTATTTTAGCAGCGCTTTGTATCAGCGTCCTGTGCGCCTGTGGAATTATCCTGCGGGGAGAAACCGCCAGCGCCGCAGAACAGACAGCGTCTGACAATACCTGGTCAGAAAGCGCCGAAGCCACGGAACCTGAACTGAATATGGCAAAAGTAACGCTGGATACTACTTCCATAACCGGCTACCTGGTTCCGTCGTATACCTATGGCAGCGCTGTATATTATGCAAATGCAGAAGCTGACATTACAGTCAACAGCCCGACTGTCCTGGATGAAAAAAACGGAATCCGGCTTTCCTGTAAAAGTTCCAACAAAAATGTATCGGCCAGCGCGTCGCTTTCCGACAATATCCTGCATCTGCGGCTATATGCAGATAAAAAGTGTTCGACAAAACTGACAGTTACCATAGAAGGAAAGAAATTTCAGATCAAAGCCTCTTTAAAACCCGTGAAACTATCTGCCAGCTCCCTATTGCTGGTAAAAGGGAAAACCAAAAAATTAAAAATTTCCGGCTGTTCAAAAGGCATACAGTGGTCTTCCTCCAATAAAAAAATTGCAACAATTTCACAAAAAGGCGTTGTAAAAGGCAAAAAAGTGGGAAATACCATAATTACAGCAAAAATCAACGGAAAACCGATAGGCTGCGCCGTATCTGTCACAACAAGCCAGCTGAAAAAAGTATGTGAACGGGCAACTTACATAGGAAACCACTGGACTTACAGCCAGGCTAAACGCACGCAGCCCGGTTATTATGACTGCAGTTCGCTTGTATGGAAGGCATACAAGGAATGTGCGGGATTTACCTTTGGAAATGCAAGTTATCCTGGGACAAGCGCTTCTGAATCCGCATGGTGCAGAGCAAACAACCGTATGATAAAAGGCGGGTACACCAACAAAAAACTCCAGAAAATGCAGTTAAATCCAGGAGATCTTATCTTTAAATCCTCAGATTTAAGAAATCCTTACAATACCACTTATCATGTGGAAATGTTTACCGGATATACCTGTCTGGGATATGACAGCCAGGGAAAACCTGTAATTGCCGCACTCTGGGCTTCCAGAAATTCCGGTTACAGCGTTGCGAACGGTTCCCTGCTGGCAAGGCCGCTGCGGTAAACATCAGTTTTTTATATAACATGAGGCTGCCGCCTCACGATTTTTCAATTGTAAAGCGGCAGCCTCTTTTTTTGTTTTTCCTTGATTCTATTTTACAGTGACTTTTACCTGTTTGTACACTCCGTTCTGGGCATAAATGTAAATATAGCAGCTTTTTCCTTTTTTTATTCCTTTGACTTTACCTTTCTTTGTCACAGTGGCAACTTTCGGATCGGAAGACTCAAAACGGAATTTCGCCATATGGGTTTTAAAGGAACCTTTGCCTTTTGTCTTCATACCCGGCTTTAAGGTCAGCGTTTTACCTTTTTTCACAGATACCTTGCTCTTGCTGATGCGGATACCTGAGGGAACCTTGTATTTCCCGCCGTTTGTGCTGGCATGAACCGATACGGAAGTTGCGATAACGCGGTTTTCTTTGTAAATCTCTTTGTACGCGGTTACGATATATTTGTAATATTTGCCCTTTTTCAGCTTCGCTGCTTTATAAGATTTCTTAGAGGCGGGCAAAGTCTTTAACAGCTTCATTTTTTTGCCGCACTCCGCCCCATATACCATGTAGCCGGAAGCGTCCTTTATCTTATTCCATGAAACTGTGACCGATTTATTTCCGCCGACTGCTTTTACTTTTAAAGTTTTAAATGTACTGCCCGCCACGTCTTTTTTATCCGTATTGGCTGAAGTGATGGCCTTCTTGGAGTCTGCAATGGAAATCGTTCCGGCTTTTGCTTTTTTGGCCTCCTCTGTTTCATCCGGATTTCCCGCGCCCGTTCGGACAAGCTTTTGGATGGCACGTTCCAGTTCCGTCTTTGCCTGCAGAATCGCCGCGGCCTCTGCCTTCGGATCGTTTAAAATTGCTTTTGCATCCGCAAGGGCTTTCTGGTATGCTGCCCAGCTCTCCGCAGTATAATCAGCTTCTTTGCCTTCGAGCTTTATCTGTTGGATCACATTGTTCAGTTCAGCCGCCTGTTGTTTTTTGGCTTCTTCTTTCCGCTTGTCTTCCTCTTCCTGTCCGGCTTCTTCTTCCAGTCTGGCATATGCTTCCTCTGCATCCGTAAGTATCTTTAACTCTGCGGATGTGATCCGTTTCCTTTGGGATTCTGTTAACGCATTATACGCGGTTCTTGCCGCCTGAATTTTATCCCTGCTTGCAGATGTATTGCTGACCTGCCCGATTGCATGAATCAGGTCAATCACTCTCTCTGCCGCTGCCTGATCTGTATCTTCCGGAGGAGCGGGTTCTATGGGTGTGCCTGGCTCTGCAATGGTAAAGGAGCACCGGGATAATGAGGTTGGCTTTGCCGTAACCAGTCTGCCATCCACAAAGGTAAGGTATTTGCCCGGATACGCTGCGCTTTCAAACGATACCCCCTCAGAACCATCGAGCGCATGGACTGTTTTATAACTCATCATGGCTTCCATAGTACCCATATTATCAGAAGCCAGCTTTGTACTGCTGCTCTCGCTTTTGATAAAATATCCCGTCATATTGGTTGACTGGATAGAAACATAATACGCTGCATCTTCTCCTTCGGGAACATTCCGCGCCGGAACGATTTCCCACTGGGTATTATATCCGTTTTCCTCCCCGTAACCCTTCACGTCCATCCGGTATTCGCCCTGGCCGCCGCCATTTGCCCCTACCACATAGGACTGCGTATTACCCAGGGGATCGTGTCCCAGATAGTTGTTGTCAGATGTCTTAATCACACTGGCGGTTCCGCCAAGTCCCAGGGATAAATCCGGCATCATTTCAATGCTGCCGTCTTTGCGGAAGGCCATTTCCTGGATACAGACACTGCGGTTTCCGCCATTGCCGCCCGGAAGTGATCCGTTGTGGTAAATAAAATAAGTCTTGCCTTTAAAATCAATGACAGCCGGATGATTTGTATTGGAGGTCAGGGTATTTTCCATAATCATGCCTTCAAATGTCCATGGCCCAAAGAGATCGTCAGCTGTTGCATAGCCCATTTTTTCCGCCCATCCCCATGCGGCAAACATATAATATTTGCCGTAATAGTTTCCATTCTCATCCTGCCTGCGGTACAGCCATGGCGCCTCTGTAAATCCCTGTCCAGGCTGTGTATTGGCAAAATCAATATACTTGATATCATGATCGTCGCTTCCTGTATGGTCTATGGTTATTGTTCCGTCTCCATTCCTGTCTTTAATGCTTACCATATCCTCATTCAGTTCCGCGATATAGCAGGTGGTGTTTCCCCACATCAGATAACGGTGCTCATTTCCTTCCTCGTCCGTGTCAATCCATACAGTGGGGTCAATGTCATGATGCCCGGCATTGCCGATTCCATCCACCCAGGTATCCGCCCCTTTTACAAGCGGTGCGCTGGTAGCCGTATACGGCCCGCCTGGTTCCTCTGCCACTGCCACGCCAATCGCATGAGTTCCCCCTTCTGACGGCGTACAGAAATAAAAATAGTATTTGGTTTCTCCGGTTTTTTTATTGGTATAAGGCGTCATCTGGCTTGCCCATGCGTCATTGGAAGTAGACCTCCACGGGATATCAGACTGTTTCATAAACGTGCCCCCATGTGTCCAGGTCTTTAAATCCGCAGATGTATAATACTGCCAGTCCGGCATATTGTAATAATTAGCGTTATTGTTGCCGGGCTTGCCGTTATCGTGGCCTACCACCAGATATACGGTATCATCAATTACAACAGCCGCCGGATCTCCTCCGTACAGGCGGTTTCCGTCTTTATCCGTCCGGATAATGGGATTTCCCCCGGAACTCTTATCAATCACCATAGGTTCTGGCGTTACCGTAACGGAAAGCGTCCCATCTGTTGCAGAGGCATTGCGTTTGTCTGCATATGCTCCAGTATTGTCGGTTAATCGAACTGTGCCGTCTTTCAATGCTGCCGTATATGTTTTTCCATTTATTGTTACTTGTGTCCCATTTACGTTGTCTGCAGAAACAATCATCTGGCTGCCGTCAGCATTCTGATATGTTCCGGCTATCATCTGCGCGGTCAAAGCAGTTCCTACCGGAAGATAACCCGCCGTAAACTCCTGTATGCGGCCCGCGTCCGTGATATCTTTTACAGTCAGCTGATAATATGCCGTCTCCGGCTTTGCCGTAATATCTTTGACAAAGACCGCCGTCTTCATGGATTTTACCGTTACGTCACCGTCAATCTGCTGCAACTGTTCCGTAACGGTTCCGTCTGCGCTATACCCCGTCACGCAATAAACAAGCGCCCGGCTGGTTGGGCTGTAATTTGTAACTCTGGTCTTTACTGACACCGTTTCCTGCGCCGCTGCCGACAATACATTAGTTCCATTTTTGGAAAAAACAGTTTCCATTACCAGACGGCCGGAATCAGAAGATACAATTGCTTTGCTTTCATGAATTTCTGCAATTTCCGTCTCATTCAACGCCCTTCCATAAATCCTGAAGTCATCCAGCATTCCCGAAAAGCCTTCGCCGTTTTGCCAGTTTGCATGACCGATCCAGGTGTTTGCCCCTGCAGTCATCAACTGGCTGATATCAACCTGATGCGTATCAGAAGAAACCAGGCTTCCGTTCACATATACCTTTGTGCCGCCTGCTTCATATACGACGGCTACATTTTTCCATACAGAAAAATCGTCCAGTACGGTCAGGATGCTCTTCCGGGCGGTATTATAATGCCGCTCCGCCATAATCCGGCCGGTATTTACTCCGCCCACTCCCAGATACTTTTCTCCATCACCGTCTTTATCATTAAATACCTGTTTTTCGTCTATCTGCAGCGGCGTCGTCATAAATACCCAATTGGCGGCGCTGTCTGTCTGGGCAGTTTTCAGCTGAAAGCTAAAGGTCGCCGCTGATTTTCCCGCTAAAATCCCTTTGGGAAGCTCTAAATAATTTCCGGCTGCATTCGCTGTAATAGAAAGCGCCCTCGTCCCGTCGGCTCCATTTGCATATCCAATGCTCCCATGTTCTGTAACCGTTCCGCCGACAGCTGCGCCAAAGGAACCGCTGCCCGTTCCTTCTTCATCAAACGTAAGGCGCATCAGCAAATCTTCGTCATCCGTCAGAACAGGCGGATTCACCGGAGGATTCACGGGTTCTTCCGGCTCGCTGCCCGTTTCACTGGCATACAGTTTCAGAGAGCCATAGTATTGCCGATTCAGTGATGTAATTTCCCGGATGCCGTTAAAAGAACCAGAATAATGTTCTGTGCTTATCAGCTTGTTATTGATATAAGTGGAAACCACATATCCATTTTCTTCATTCAAAAACAGCAGCGTGCAGACTCCGCCCTGATTGTTCGCGCCGCGTCCTGTATTTTCTTCTTCTGATCCGGGTCCAACCTCTGTTTTGGCGTAACCAGGCAGCCTTGGGATTCCGTATTGGTCAATGACCGTCCCGCCAAAGCTCCTCTCTCCATGGCCAGACCAAAAACCAGAGCCGTCATAGCAATAGCCAAAGATATTGTTTCCGTCAATATCCCTGATAACAGCGTCCCCGGCGGAATTACCTGCCATAATAAACTGTACCGCCGCCCAGTCCTTATGTGTTCCGTAACCGCCATCCATCGTAACCGTTCCGGTAAATCCAAGATACTTACTGTCCTCATTGTCAAAGGCTGTCCCGGAAGGCAGCGTCCATCCGGCTCCCTGAAGACCGGTGAAGTCATTGTCTTTGGTATAATAATCTGCAGCGTCAAATACCTTTCTTTCTTCGTTGATATATTCGGAAAGATCCACATTCGGCGCATAGGCATATGCCTGATTCACACGGTCATACTCTTCCTGCGTCAGCGGCAGAATTCCGCCATGCTTTGCCCAGGAACGCATCTGGGCAGAAGCAAGTTTCGTGAAATTGGCCGACTGGCTTGTTTCACCATTCAAATCCTCAATCACGGTCGGGAAAAATCCAACGCCGCTGTTCTTGCCATTATAACCGTCCAGCATCAGACAGTATTGATATCCGGTTCTTTCGGCATCGTCTTTGTTGTAGCGGAACCATCCGGGTCCTTCTACGCCGTCAAAGTCATCTGCGTTTAAGTTTGTCTGCACCCGCGTATACTCGCCCATAGGATATTTTGCCACATCCATAAATACCTTTGTACCGCAGTTCCACTGTCTGGGCATATCTTCATACTTGGTCACCCTGTAATACAGGCCGTCTGATCCCTGTATCATTGTGGTATCAATAAAGCTGTCGCTGGTTCCCCAATCCGTGCCGTCTGTATCTGCAGGATATACAAACTTCTGCTGCTCGGAAAACGAATAAAAATCACGGGTGCGGGAAACATATACAACCTTTTTATTGTAGCTTTCGCTGTCAGGATTTAAATCATGCCCGGACCAGTATACAATATACTCTCCTGTCACCTCGTCATAGATGGCCTCCGGCGCCCAGGCACAGCCTGTCATATCATCCGCTGCCTTTACCATCCTCTGCTTGGACCAATTCACCAGATCATCCGATTCCCATACCATCAGATACTTGCTGCCCTTTGTGGAAAAGTCGCCCCACTTGCCGCTGGTACAGTCAAGATCCGTTGCAATCAGATAAAAACGGTCTCCCTCCGGCGCACGCAAAATATAGTGATCACGCGTTGCTTTTGTCCCCAGCTTGGATTCCAGCACCGGCTTGTTTCTGTTCAAATCATCCCAGTGAACGCCGTCGTCGGAGGAAGCAAAGTACACCTGCTGCCGATAAGCGCTGACCTCCGGTTCCACAAAGGATGCATAGAGATATCCTTTAAAATCCCCGTCTTCATACATCTGCTCATATGTTTTTTCCGGTTTTGCCTTCACTGTCACCTGGAACTCTTTTTTTGCAGTTCCCACCTGCGCGGTAAGGGTGACGGCAGTGTCTTTGGCCTGGCGCATGACCACGCCCGCCGGGATTTCCTCATACCGTTCGCCATATTCTTTCTTTTCTTCTGAGGTAAATTCCTGTTTCTCGGTATTAATTACAGCTTCATTACTGGACGACCAGTCAATCTCTGTCGTGCCGTCCACAAGCGTTTCAGGAAGTGTGATATTCCCCGCTATCTTGTAGCCGGCGGCTGTGTATGGAAGCGTCAGTTTCGCCAACGGTTCCTGTGCCGCTGCCACAGGAACTGTGGGCATAAGCCCTGCCAGCATTGCCGCTGCCATAACGCCGCTTACTATCCTGTTCCATTTCATCTCTTTTCTCCTCTCTTTTCTCAGTTTTGCAGTCCCTTTGCCTAATATATGCGACAGTCCAGCTTTCCGGATTCCCGGCTATTCTGCCGCATCGGCTGCTAACTGTTTCTACTAATATAAACATACGCTTGCTATAGGTTTATGTCAATATTGCAGCTAAACATAAGGCTAAAAATTATAGCATTTCCATTGATCTTTCATGCTGCCAAAACCCTCTTGAAAGGTTTAAAGGAGGCAATGACTTATACCAGTCATCGCCTCCTCTGCTTCACTCTAACGGCATCCCTTGCAGTGGCCGCAGTCACCGCCGCAGGAAGCCTTTCCGCTCTTTTTATCTGCCAAAATACTCCGCACAGCCAAGGCTGCGCAGCCTGCTACAATCAATCCTACCATTACAGTCCCCATGGAACCACCTCCATATGCAAAAATTTATCTGCTCTTTGCCAGTCTGACATTCACATCCAGAGACTGGCTCTCCTTATATGGCCGGAATAACAGATACAAAAATCCAATGACAAGCGCTACCGCAATCATGGTTCCGATTCCAAATGCCCCTGTCATAAACAGGCTTCCAATCTGATATACGCAAAGTGCAGCCAGATATGCCAGTATGGTCTGATATCCAATAGCAAACCAGAACCATTTACGATTGTTCATTTCCCGCTTAATTGCTCCCATCGCCGCAAAACAGGGAGCGCAGAGCAGATTGAATACCAGGAATGAATAGGCCGCAGCCGCTGTCATAGCGCCAGCCAGAGCTGACCAGATTTCCGCTCCATCTTCCGCCACTTCCGCATAACCAAATAAAATACCAAACGTACTTACGACATTCTCTTTTGCAATCAGTCCGGTAACGGCTGCAACCGCCATTTTCCAGTCTCCCCAGCCCAACGGCGCAAAGACAGGCGCTATGATTCCGCCAATTGCCGCCAGGATGCTGCTGTCAAGCTGTTCTGCTTCTAACATGCCAAACTGTCCGTCTGCCCAGCCAAAGCCCTGCAAAAACCAGAGCACGATTGCGGATAACAAAATAATTGTACCAGCTTTTTTTATAAAAGACCAGCCCCGCTCCCACATACTCCGCAGCACATTTCCAACGGTTGGCATATGGTACGCCGGAAGCTCCATCACAAACGGCGCCGGATCGCCCGCAAACATTCTGGTTTTCTTTAAAATAATACCGGAACAAATTACTGCCGCAATTCCTACAAAAAATGCGCTGAAAGAAATCATGCCTGAGTTGCCGAAGAACGCGCCTGCAATCAATGCAATAATCGGCAGTTTTGCGCCGCAGGGAATAAATGTCGTCGTCATAATCGTCATCTTGCGATCCCTGTCGTTTTCAATCGTTCTGGAAGCCATAACTCCCGGAACACCACAGCCTGTTCCAATCAGCATTGGAATAAAGGATTTGCCGGAAAGCCCGAATTTACGGAAAATACGGTCCATGATAAACGCAACCCTGGCCATATATCCACATGCTTCTAAAAATGCCAAAAAGAGAAACAATACCAGCATCTGTGGCACAAATCCCAACACCGCGCCAACACCGCCGATGATACCATCCAGAATCAATCCCTGCAGCCAGCCCGCGCAGTTCAATGCCGTTAAGCCGCTCTCAACAATAACCGGAATGCCGGGAACCCATATGCTCTCAATGCCAAACAAATGCCAGCCGTCGCCAAACACACCGTCATTTGCCCAGTCTGTCGCATAAGTCCCGACTGTGGAAACAGAGACATAATAAATCAAAAACATCACTGCCGCAAAAATCGGAAGCGCCAGAATCCGGTTTGTAACAATCCGGTCAATTTTATCGGATGTACTCAGGCTCTGCGTTTTGCTCTTGGTATGGCAGTCCGCAATAATAGAAGAAATATATACATATCTCTCATTTGTAATAATGCTTTCGGCATCATCGTCAAAAGCATCCTCTAACGCCTTAATCTCCGCCGATACTTCCGGTACGCTGCTCATCTGTCCTGCAATCTTATCGTCTTTTTCAAGCAGCTTAATTGCAAAAAACCGCTTCTGTCCCGCTGGAATATCAGAGCCCAGCTTTGCTTCCACTGCAGCAATCATCTCTTCTGCTTTCTTATCAAATACATGTACGGGGGCCGCCGCCTTGCTCTTTTGTGCCAGCGCAACTGCTTTTTCTGCCGCTTTCTGGATTCCGGTTCCTTTTAGCGCGGAAATCTCCACAACTTCACAGCCCAATTTTTTCTGCAATTTGTCAATATGTACCTGATCGCCGTTTTTCTCCAGAATATCCATCATATTAACAGCCATCACAACCGGAATGCCAAGTTCCAGAATCTGTGTGGACAAATACAGATTACGCTCAATATTCGTACCGTCTACAATATTAATAATTGCATCCGGCCGCTCGGTAATCAGATATGTCCTTGCGACAACTTCTTCCAGCGTATAGGGGGATAATGAATAAATTCCGGGCAAATCCACGATTGTAATATCCTTATGCCCCTTCAGTTTTCCTTCTTTTTTCTCTACTGTTACACCAGGCCAGTTACCCACAAACTGATTGGAACCCGTCAGTGCATTAAATAATGTCGTTTTACCGCAGTTTGGATTTCCCGCCAAAGCAATTTTCAATGCCATTTTCATACTCCTCTCATATGTCACAACTACCAATTATTAGCTATTACTAACTATTTCTCAAAAAAAATTTTATTCGACTTCAATCATCTCTGCATCTGCTTTACGCAGCGACAATTCATATCCCCGGACAGTAACCTCCACCGGATCTCCGAACGGCGCCACTTTTCTTACATAAATCTCAGCCCCTTTTGTAATTCCCATGTCCATAATACGTCTCCTGACTGGGCCTTCACCAGAGAGTTTTACTACTTTTACCGTTTCTCCCAGAGATGTTTCTTTTAATGTTTTCATACTGTTCTCCTTATACCATAATTTTATTTGCCATATCCCTGCCGATGGCAACCCGTGAATCCCTGACATTCACAATGATATTTCCGCCGATTTCAGACACCACGGTAACAAGGCTTCCAGTAACAAAGCCAAGGTTCTCCAAAAACCTGCGCGTCTCCTCTTTTCCTCCGACTTTCTTAATCATGTTCTGTTCTCCTTCTCTTACCATAGATAACGGCATATGCTCTTCCTCCCTTATCATTCAATACTGACCGCAATTACGCTGCGCTTCTACTTGTTCATTTGTTAGTATATGCTAACACGCATTAGTTGTCAACAACATTTTAAAAATAAATTGCTTTTTTTATCTGCATTCACTATAATCAGAGAAAATCCCTCCGGGGATATATCTTTGCCATCCGGCAATAATAAGAAAAAATTTACCTGGCAGGAGTTGTGGATTATGCAGACAAACAAAAACGCTTCCGAAACACGGCTTGGAACAGAGCCTATTAACAAATTAATGCTGTCTATGGGGATTCCGACTTTGATCGCCCAGCTGATCAATCTGTTATACAATATTGTAGACCGTATCTACATCGGACAGGGCGTTGGCCGGGAAGCTTTAACCGGAGTAGGGCTGACTCTCCCGATTATTACACTGATCTCCGCATTCAGCTCTTTTGCCGGAGCCGGAGCCGCTCCCCTTGCCACCATAGCTTTAGGAAAAAATGAAAAAGAACATGCGAAAAAAATACTGGGCAATACCTGTTCCATGCTTCTGTTTTTTACCATTCTGGTTATGGCTGTCTTTTATAGTATTGAAAAACCTTTTCTGTTTCTTGTCGGCGCAAGCGCAGACACCTGGCCCTATGCCCACGAGTATCTGATGATCTACCTGGCAGGGACTTTATTTGTCCAGCTTGTCATCGGCTTAAACAGTTTTATTACTGCGCAGGGCAAATCAAAAATGGCCATGGCCGCCATACTTACCGGCGCCATAGCCAATATTATTTTAGATCCGATCTTTATCTTCGGCTTCCAGATGGGAGTAAAGGGAGCTGCCGCCGCTACCGTTCTCTCGCAGTTTTTCAGCGCCTGTGTCGTTATGCGGTTTCTGCTGTCCAAGGAAACCTCGCTGCGCTTAGAGCGACGCTGCCTGAAACCAGACTTTGCCATTATCAAAGGCAGTCTGGCACTTGGCATTTCGCCGTTTATTATGCAGAGTACCGAAAGCCTGATCTCTGTTGTCTTAAGCAGCGGCCTGCAGATATACGGCAACGATCTCTACGTAGGCTCCCTGACCATCCTGCAGAGCGTTATGCTGCTGATCAACGCCCCAATCCAGGGGTTTACCCAGGGCGTACAGCCCATTTTAAGTTATAATTTCGGGGCCGGAAACATCAGCCGGGTACGGGAAACTTACCGCAAAATCATCGGTATCACCGCAATTGCTTCCTGCATTATCACTGCTTCCGCCATGCTGTTTCCAAGACTTTACGCCCGCATATTTACCCAGGATGCCACACTGATCGAAGTCATCGGGCAGGTCATGCCCATCTTCCTCGGCGGTATGCTGATCTTCGGTATCCAGATGGGCTGCCAGACTACTTTTATGGGCTTAGGACAGGCGAAAATATCCCTGTTTATCGCTTTGCTGCGAAAAGTGTTCCTTTTAGTTCCCTTTGCGATACTGTTCCCCAAAATCACCGGGAATGTTATCAGCATTTACTATGCAGAATGCGCCGCAGATACCTTAGCCGCCAGCATCTGCGGGATTATCTTCCTGTGTCATATCAAAAAGATCCTGAATCGTGCCTGAAACTTTTACAATTTATTCAATTTCATTGTCTTCTTGTATCCGGTGCGGCTGCCAAACAGGCCTCTGTAAAAATTCCGTTTCGCAGAAGGCACTTTTATCACTGCCTTCTTATGGATATTTTTAATCGCGCCGGAACCAACGGACGATAATACTTTTGAATTTATTTTTATCTTCTGGAGTTTCTTACAATTGTAAAATGCTTTTCCCTGAATCTTTTTTGTACCTTTTCCAACCGAAACAGATTTTACTCCCGTACAACCTGAGAAACTCTCTTTTCCAATGATCTCGACATTGTTTCCAATCGTAATTGAGGTTAATTTCTTATAATTCCGGAATGCTTTATTTCCAATCGCGGCAATTTTATAAATTCTTCCATAAATTTTTACGGTCGCGCCAATTTTTAACGATTTAAAATTTTTATCGCTTTTATGTTTCCTGGTTCCGGTTAACGTAACCGTTCCGGCTCCGTCCGCCCTGTCATCGGTTACCTTATACTTCATATCGTTTACCGTATAGGTCGAACCTTTTTTTATTTCTTCCGTAGAGACAACAGCGCTTCTTTTCTGCATCAAAGTGATATTTGATTTATCCTTTGGATCATGGAAGTACTGGCAGCCGACAACGCGGTAATACATCTTGCTGCTCTTAGGATTCTCGTCTGTAAAAGAAACAGCTGCGGCTGCTCCGTTTACAATATGGCTGGTATAGTCTGTAAATTCAGGGCTTACAGAAGATTCCACCAGGAAACTATCATAAGAGGTCAATGAACTATATGTATTATAAGCATTCTCATTTGACCACTGAATCACCGGACGTCCCTGTTTGTTATAAGATAACCTGACATTCTCCGGAGCTTTAAATGGAATAAAATACAAATTTAAATTTAAATCGGTATCCGTAGTATAATAAAACTCTGACGAAAGCGTATGCGTTATCTTCAGATAATACTCTCTGCCCGGCTCTAATCTATTTAATGAAAAGCCCTGATATTTTGGAGTTTTCCCGGTTTTTAACCCAGAGATCATACAACTTTCCATTACCCTTTTATAATTATCGCAGATCTCTATCTTCATGCTGGGGGTCGCCGCGTTACTCATCCAGCTTGCCTCAAAAGCAAACATAGATACCCCTTCTGCCTGAAGCGCTTTAAACTTATAGTAAACAGTTTGATTACCGCTCAGCCTTGTCAAATAGTCTGTCTCATATTCAAGCAGCGGCGCATCTTCCATCTGGTACGCGCCATTCATCGTCTCTGCGGCAGGCGCTTTCACTGCCAACCCCAGCCATACCATAATAAAAACCACTATCCAGCATTTGAATTTTCGTTTTCCAATACTCATCTCTCTCCTCCAATTTTAAAGATACATCTGCTACTGCAAATCCTTTTCACAGCTTCTCCATTTATCTGCTTCTTCCTAAAAACAATTGAAAAAGCTGCCGGAAAATGACTAGTGAGGGTCAATTTCCGACAGCTCCTGCATCATCTAACAGATCTGCCGGCGTTTATTTCACTGCGCCGTTTACCGGATCTGCAATTTTCACTTTCCCAATTTTACGTTTAAATACATACCATAGCTGCGTTGCAACACAGATAGAAGAATAAGAACCGCTGATCAACCCTACCATAAGCGGCAGCGCAAAATCACGAATAGTGGCAACACCCAGCAGCCACAGCATAAATACCATAATAAATGTCGTAATGGAAGTATTAATACTACGGCTTAACGTCTGTGTCAGGCTGGCATTTGCGACTTCACGCAGATCCTCCGAATTCTGGATCTTCTTGGATCGCATATTCTCACGGATTCGGTCAAAGATAACGATCGTATCATTAATGGAATAACCGATAATCGTCAGCATACATGCGATAAAGGTATTCCCCACGGAAATCCGAAGCACTGCGTAACAGGTAAGCACAACCAATACGTCATGGCACAGCGCCAGGATTGCGCTGACTGCAAATCTGGCGTCGCTGAACCGGAACCAGATATAAATCAGCATAAATACAACCGCGATCAATACAGCTTTTACCGCATCGGCACGCATTTCGGAACTGATAGCAGAGCTGATACTCTCAGACTGGATTTCATCTTCATTTACACTATAGTTATCTACAAACACTTTATTCAGCTCTTCCCGTTCTGCAAGAGAAAGCGTCCTTGTCTTAAAGATAATCTGATTGGTTCCCTGTACCTGCGTCGTCTGTACGTCACTGTCTCCTGTCACGCCTTCCACCAGCGGAACCATTTCCGCGTCAATCTGCTCAATCGTATAGCTTTCATTAAACGGAACCGTAGTAGAAGTTCCGCCGACGAAATCAAGGCTGTAATTCAGCGCATTGCCATTGGCTCCATTGACGCCCATTGTGATAAAACCAGCCGCAATCACTACAGCAGAAATTGCAAAAAAGATTGCCTTCCGCTCAACCAGATGAAACAGCTTGAATGTCTTTCCTTTTCCAAAGAATTTCTCATCCCGCATCCCAACGGCAAAAAACGCGTTTAAAATAATTCTTGTAATCACAAGCGCGGTAAACATGGAAAGGATAATACCAATTGCAAGCGTACTTGCAAATCCCTTCACGGTGCCGGAACCAAACATTCCAAGTACTGCCGCTGCAATCAGGGTTGTTACGTTACCATCGATAATCGCGGACAGCGCTTTTTTAAACCCAATATCAATCGAAGAACTGACCGATTTACCAGTGGCAATCTCTTCCCGGATACGGGCAAAGATAATTACATTCGCATCCACCGCCATACCGATAGAAAGAATAATACCCGCAATACCAGGCAATGTCAGTGTCACTTCAAACAAATATAACGTCGCAATCACCAGGCAGGTATAAATCGCAAGAGCTATCGAAGCTGCAAGGCCTGGAACAAAATAAATAATAATCATAAACAGCATTACGATAATAAGACCAATCGCCGCCGCTTTTAAACTGGTAGAAATTGCAGAACTTCCCAGCTGGGCCCCAACCACATTGGAACGCAGCTCGCTTAACTGCAGGGAAAGGGAACCGATGCGGATATAAGAAGCCAGCGTCTCCGCAGCTTCATAGGATTCCATACCGGAAATCTGAGCTGTTCCGCCTGTAATCGCTTCCTCTACTGTAGGATTGCTGATAATCTCCTCATCGTATACAATCGGCAGGTTCTTACCGACATTGGCAGTCGTCATCTCTCCGAATAAAGCAGCTCCTTCGTCCGTAAGCCTCAGCTCCACGATAAATTCAGTATTCTTTAATTCATTCTGATAAGAGACCGCCTGGGCATCCGCAATCATATCACCTGTCATAAATGTCTCGCCGTCCGGCGTCTGGAATTCTAAGGAACCAGGTTTGCCCAGTTCATCCAGAATGGCATTGGCATCGGTTACGCCTGGAATCTCAACCGTGATACGGTCTCCGCCTTCCTGATAAACCGCAGACTCTGTACTGTATCCTTCGATACGTTTCTGCAGCTTGTAAATGGTATCGCTTAACTGTTCCGGCGTAGGATTCTCATCCTCTACCTGATACGTAATGCTGACGCCGCCTGCCAGATCAAGGCCCAGTTTAATGCTCTTATCCTCTCCGACACCGGTAGATGAGAGAATAATGGATGCATAATATGCAAGCCCTGCAAGAATCAGGACAATTACCGCAAGCATTGCGATTCCCCGATTTTTGTTGAATTTGTTCTTCATCGTGTTTCTTCCTTTCTTTTACATACAGCTTTTTTGGGGCTGCTCTTCTTTTTCAAGCGCTTCTGCGGCTTTTATCATAATCGCGCATTCGACTCGCTTTTTTTGTAATGCACATCCAATCTCATAGACACTCCGGATGTTTTCATGGAAATTGTAAGAATTTGCCGCACAGCCGCCGCTGCAGTAGAATCTCGCAAAACACTTCCTGCATTCTGCTTTGGCATAGACATTACAGCTTTTAAATTCATTCACAAGCGATGTATGAGTGACTCCCTCTGTGACATTCCCCATGTAAAACTTCTCATTGCCTACAAACTGATGGCATGGATAGAGATCTCCCCAAGGCGTCACTGCCAGATATTCCGTCCCTGAACCACAGCCGGAAAGCCGTTTCGCAACGCATGGGCCGCCCTCTAAATCTATCATAAAATGGAAAAACAAAAAATCCTTTCCATCTTTATGCCGTTTTACCATCTCAGCTGCCAGCCTGTCATATTCTTCAAACAGTATTGGCAGATCTTCTTCACGAATTGCATAGGCGTCTGATTCTTTTGCCACCACCGGCTCAACGGAAATCTGCCGAAAACCAAGATCCGCCAGATGCAGCACATCCCGGGAGAAATCCAGATTGTAGTGGGTAAACGTCCCCCTTACATAATAGTTTGTCTGATTTCTGCTCTCAGCAAACCTCTGAAATTTCGGAACAATCAAATCATAACTTCCGCTGCCATTACGGAACGGCCGCATCTTGTCATTGACTTCCTTACGCCCGTCAATGCTTAAAACCACATTCGCCATTTCCCGGTTGGCAAATTCCATAATCTCATCATTTAAAAGGACGCCGTTGGTCGTCAGCGTAAAGCGGAACTTCTTATCGTGAAGCTTCTCCTGCTCTCTTCCATATGCGACCAGATCCTTAACCGTCTGAAAATTCAGCGTAGGCTCTCCGCCGAAAAAATCCACTTCCAGATTCCTGCGGCTTCCGGAATTGGCAATCAGAAAATCCAAAGCTGCCTTTCCCACTTCATAGGACATCAGCGCCCTTCTTCCATGGTACTCACCTTCTTCGGCGAAACAGTAACGGCAGGCAAGGTTGCAGTCATGGGCAATATGCAGGCACAATGCTTTAACTACTGTCGGACGCTGTGAAACATCCGCGATATAAGCTTCATATCCGTCTTTTGTAAAAAGCGTTCCATCCCGCTCTAACGCTTCCACCTCTTCTATGGCTTCGCCTATCTGCGCCTCTCCGTAATCCGCTCTCAGCCGTTCTGCTATTTCATCTTTTGAATGCTGTTCCCATAATGCTATCACGTCATATGCCGCGTCGTCGACAACATGAACCGCTCCGCTGTTGACATCCAAAACAATATTATAGCCGTTGTTTTTATATTGATGAACCACTACAATATTTCCTCGCTTTCTAAGGGTTACAGCCTGGCCTGCAGCCAAACTGTAACGACTAACGCACAAATGACCGCACCTGCGCGCGGTCGTGTCAGGGGACTGCCGGGAAACAGTTCTGATACAGATGAAACGATCCCCGGTAACTCCTTATGTAAAAATAACAGTTCTGATACCTTTACAATCTATTTGTTGTTTTCACAAGACTGGTTCCCTACTGTACAGGAAGTCTTGCATGCTGACTGGCAGGATGTCTGGCACTCGCCGCAGCCGCCTTTTTTCACCGTGTTCTGTAATCTTCTAGTATTCAGTGTCTTCACATGCTTCATAATAAGATCTCCTTTCTCCGATTCGTAATCGGGTTCTATTATAACACATGTACCCGCATATGAAAAGCATTTTTTCAAAATCATAAATTAAAGGTAAGCACATACAATTCTTTATCTTCCAGATAATAAATCGATGAAATGCTCGTACAATAATCTGTAATATGCTGCTCCGTAATAAAGTAATTCACAGCCTGTCCATACAATTCCGGATTGGCAAATTTGACCGCGACGTCTCCTCCTCCGGCCTCCCACGTATCCCGTAACAAACTGCCGATAGCGTCCGGATTCCATTCCGTAAAATATTTATGTTCCTGGATAAAATAGGTATCCTCCATACTGGTGCATTCCGGCATCGGAAAACTATCGTCTATCCTGTGAGTTCTGGTAATTTCTTCTGAAGTAACTGCCAGATAATTATAATTCACATATTTTTCTACCTGGCTTGCGCCGTCTAAATACCTGGAATTCCCCCAGGTAGTATCCATATAATAGTAATTTCCATTGATACGCACCAGGTTCCAGGCATGCGATTCCCCGTTGGCAACTCCGGTAACAAGCGCACTCTGCATTCCAAGAATCCGCAGCAGATACTGCGTGGCGCATGCATATCCCTGGCACACAGTTGCCCGGTTTAAAAATACGCTGATAATATTCTGGTTATTTTGCGCATTGGTATCGTAATCCACATTCTGAACCAGGATCTCAAATACATATTTTGCTTTCTCATACTCAGAGGACTGCATGGTAATCCCCGCCAGAAGCTCTTCTGCCGAAGCGTCAATCTGCTGCTGAATCTGCATCCGTTCCTCATACTCCATTGTATATTTGGGTGAAAAATCCATACTAATCAGCTCCCCGCCCCTGGTATACTGGGTATACACATAACCGGACATCCAGAACAAACCGCCGTAATCCGCGCAGACAGCTTTGTACGCTTTCTCTAATACATCGATATCCAATGTGGAAACCGCCACTTTCTCCGTATGCTCCAACGCCGCCGTCAGCACCTCATGATACACCTGCTTTGCCTCATCGTCCAGCGTCTGATAAATATAATTGTCAGAATATTCCATTTGCTTTTCTGCAGAAACCTCTATCCGTTCGGCTTCTTCGGCAGGTTCTTTTGTCTCCCCGGCTTCTTGTTCCTGTGATGAATCCGTATCTTTATCAGAAGATTTCCGGTCAGCCTTCCTCTCCTCCTCCTGCGTCTCTTCCTCTGCTTCACCCATTAGCCCTTCTGCCTGCTCTAATACTAATGTCTTGAGTTCCTCCGACGTCTTTTTCAAATCCGTAAGGCCGCATCCTGCCAGCAATACCGTCAATATAACCGCCAGAACTGCCGGCAAAATCGGCCTGTCCCATTTTATCTTCATAAAATGCCCTCCTTCTTATACCCTGTGGCCAGTTACCTCTTATCATACCATTCCGCATATGTTTTCAGCCTATACTTTAGTATTATAATTAGCATCAAATTTATGTCAATGGACAAAAAGAGCTATTGCCCCACAGACAAGTTCTTATCTGGTTTACAATAGCTCTTTTTTGGGTTAGGCCGTGAACCAATGTCATGAACTTAAGGGGCAAGCGTTATGATAGGCG
>CAJUPF010000049.1 GCA_910588565.1 uncultured Lachnospiraceae bacterium | reverse complement strand
TGTCCTCTCATATTACAACGGATTTAGAAAAAGTTGCTGATTACATTACCTTTATTCATCAAGGAAACGTGCTTTTTTGTAAAACTAAAGATGAGTTGCGTTACCACTATGGCATTATTCGTTGTGGGGCAGCTATTTTTGACCAGATTGATAAATCAGAAGTCCTTGCTTATCGTAAAGACGACTATCAATGGAATGTGCTTATAGCCGACAAGGAAAAAGCCAGAAGAAAATATAAAAATGCAGTAGTAGATGACGCAACGATTGATGATATTCTGCTTCTGTATGTGAAAGGAGAACAAACCAGATGAAAAGCCTTATCTTGAAAGATTTATATAATATCGGACATAATGTAAAATCCATGCTATTTATCCTTGTAGTATTTGCAGTTGCCCTTATTCCTACTTCCGGTGTTGCAGGATATATCTTTGTGTGTGCGATTTTGTGTAGCATGATGATTGTAACAACCTTTTCTTTTGACGATAATTCCAAATGGACGCGATATGCTATGATAATGCCTGTATCAAAGAAAGATTTGGTTGCCGGAAAATTCATTGTATTAGCTATCTTCTGCTTAGTGGGAAGTCTGTTTGGATTGGTAGTTGGCTCAATCGCCGGGCTGACTATAAAAAGTATTTCTTTTGACCTTGCCAGAATAGGAGAATTGCTGTTTTTAGCTCTAACAGCATGGATAGTATCTATTATCTATGGTAGTATGTCAATTCCTCTTGTGTTCAAGTTTGGAGCAGAAAAAGGACGTGTGCTGCTATTAGTATCGTTTCTTATTCCGGCTGCAATTTGTTTCGGCATATATCAGTTGCTTGTTATTTTAGGAGTTGCAATAACAGACCAGCTTATATTTATTCTGCTATGTTGTACGCCTATTGTTGCTTTCATTTGGTGCTATGTGATGTATCAAATCAGCTATCAGATTTTTGCAAAACAGGAATTATGATTTTGAAATCAGTTTGGAGGTATGTTCATGGAAAGCAAGAGATTTGAAGTTATCGAAACAAAGTGTGACATGAGAGGACTTTATATAATCGTTGACAAGGAAACAGGTGTCAATTATCTTATGGCGAAATTCGGAAACGCAGGAGGTTTATGTCCTCTACTGGATAAAAGCGGAAATCCGGTCATTACTTCTATAAATGAATAACATTCTTGCTGAACAATTCGTATTGTGCCCTGTTTGTTCAAATAAAACAAGAATAAAAATTCGCCTTGACACTAAAATAGAAAATTTTCCGCTATATTGTCCAAAATGCAAATGCGAAACTTTAATAAGCATAAATGAATTTTGCATTACGGTTATCAAAGAGCCAGACGCACAGACGCAGAGCCGATAACGCATGAGTTGTTTACTCATAGTTATTAGCTCTGCTTTTTTGTTTATCCTATATAATTAAGAAAGGCTTATACATGAAAAAATATATCTTAGAAGTAAAAAACCTTTGCAAAAAATATGGAAATACCATAGTTTTACAGCAAGTGTCTTTATCAGTGCCGACAGGAAGTATTTACGGACTTATTGGTGAAAATGGTGCCGGGAAAACGACATTGTTTCGTATTTTGGCTGGACTATCGCGGCAAACTTCCGGCCAGGTAGTATTAGTTAATGCCAATACAGAAGCAGAGATTATAAAGCAACGTAGAAATATCGGATTTATGATTGAAGCCCCTGCTCTATATCCTAATTTGTCTGTTTTGGAAAATCTATATATCAGCCAATTACAATATTGCGGGAAAAAAGATATTGACTATGCAAATCAGACTTTAGAATTAGTAGGATTGTATGGTCAAAAGCAAAAAAAGGCAAAACATTTATCTTTAGGCATGAAGCAACGGTTATCACTTGCTGTCGCATTGCTTCACGACCCTAAACTCCTAATACTGGACGAACGACCAACGGGCTTGACCCAATGGGAATTATGGCATTTAGGAAATTGCTTCTGAAACTTAACGAAGATAATAATATCTCAATTATTATATCAAGTCATATTTTGAATGAGTTGGAGCATATTGCAACGGACTACGGTTTTTTACATAATGGAAAACTAATTAAAGAAATATCTTCTTCTGACATTTCCAAATCCGCAGATAGTTTAGAACAATATTTCCAGAAAGTAATAGAGGGCCAACAATAATGATGTACTTAATAAAAACAGAATTGTATAAATTCAAAAAAGATATTTCTGTATGGATTATTTCTTTTATTTTAATTTGTTGTGCAAGCATTTCGATTTTTACGGAGGTATATTCCAGTGCTGAAAACGCTGTATTAAATTTGGGAAAAGATAGCGTGAGTTTAATTTTGGCGTGTGCTATTTATGTCGGATTTTCTTGCACTGATGACTTCACCAACCGTACTGTCATTTATGCAATCACCTATGGAAATAGACGGTTACAAATTCTATTAGCAAAATATTTCCGCTATATTTTTGGCTGTACTATTATCATAATTTCATATATGTCTGTTTCTTTTATAATTTCTTTTTTAGCACTGGGAACAGAAATCACCTTACCTTGTCTATTTATGTACGCTGTAAATTTTTGGTTTTTCGCCATGTTGAACATCTCCTTTGCTCTTTCATTTTATAGTATAGGTTGTTCAACTTTTTCTGTCCACACTTATATACTAACACCAAAGTATGTGACAGAGAATTTGTGAACTTCTATCTGCAAAGACAGATAATGAAAAGATATATTATCCCAATAGGCAACCATAAAAACAAGCTCAACATGGAAAGGAGGCAGCAAGCCATGAGCAAAACCTTTGAAATCCCGTTTTGGGAAAAATACACGCTTTCCATTGAGGGAGCGTCACGGTATTTCCGCATAGGGGAAAAGAAGATAAGGAAACTGACAGAAGAAAACCCGGATGCGGATTTTATTCTGATGAACGGAAGCCGTATTCAGATCAAGCGGCATTTGTTTGAGCAATACATTGACGCAGCATCTGTAGTCTGAATCGTAACAGCGAAGGAGCCAGTGATATGGGCAATGAAAGTTGGCCATATCATGGCTCTTTCCATTTGAAAGGAGCAAAAAAACATGAGTGAAAAAAGGTGGGACAGCAAAAACCGGATTCTCCGCAATGGCGAAAGCCAGCGTGCGGATGGCCGGTATATGTTTAAGTATGTAGATCTGGCGGGGCAGACGAAATACCTGTACAGCTGGCGGCTTGACCGGCACGACAAAACCCCTGCGGGAAAAAGAAAAGCAGGTAGAAGCAGCCATATTCCAGCAGATTGTGCCTGACGGCGGCAATCTTACGGTACTGGATCTGGTAAAAAAATACGTGTCCTTAAAAACGGGCATCCGGCATAACACAGAAGTAAACTATAAGTTTGCCATTAACCTGATTGCAAAAGAGGAGTTCGGCAGGAGAAGGATTGACAAAGTAAAGCTGTCAGACGCCAAGGAATGGCTGATTAAGCTGCAGAAGGATGGACGCGGATACAGCACGATCCGGACGGTAAGGGGAGTTGTAAGGCCCGTGTTCCAGATGGCTTTGGAGGATGACCTGATCCGGAGAACCCCGTTTGAATTCCAGCTTGCAACCGTTGTTGTGAATGACAGCGTAACAAGGGAGGCCATTACAAGAAAACAGGAGAGGAAGTTCCTGGAATTTGTCAAAAATGATAAGCATTTCAGAAGATATTATGACGGAATTTATATCCTGTTCCATACGGGGCTCAGGGTTTCTGAATTTGTCGGGCTTACCGTTGCAGACCTTGACTTTGAGAACCGGAAAATCCAAATAGACCACCAGTTGCAGCGGAGCCGCGATATGGAATACATCATTGAAGATACAAAGACAAAAAGTGGGACAAGGCTGGTTCCCATGACGGATGATGTGTATGACTGCTTTCAGCGTATTCTTTCAAAGCGGAAAAAACCGAAGAAGGAGCCGGTAAACAGCGGATATACAGGGTTTCTGTACCTGGACAAAAATGAAATGCCCATGGTGGCGCTGCACTGGGAAAAATATTTCCAGCACATCTGTGAGAAATACAGTAAAATTTACAGGGAACAGATGCCGAAAGTCACCCCTCATGTATGCAGGCATACATTCTGTTCCAATATGGCAAAAAGCGGGATGAACCCAAAGACGCTGCAGTACATTATGGGTCATTCGGACATCAGCGTTACGCTGAATACATACACGCATCTTGGATTTGAGGACGTCCAGGGAGAGATGGAGCGCGTATACGGGCAGTAATTACTATCATTATTAAAAATAGACGCTCTGCTTTTAATATCAATAAAAATATGCTATACTGACAACAGGAAAGGAATAGTATGAAGGATACAAATATACAATGGCATCCGGGTTTTGCGGCGGCAATGGATTTGGAGCTTAGAGAAAACAGGAATGATTTGCAATACGAGAAGGAATACAATTTAAACACAAAACCTCTGGAAGTCGATCTGCTTATTATTAATAAAAAGGCAGATTTACATCTTAAAAATGAAATAGGGCGGATATTCCGGGGACATAATATCTTAGAATATAAAGATCCAAATGACCAGATGGATGTGGATGTATTCTATAAAGTAGAGGGGTATGCCTGTCTTTATAAATCTTATGGCGCAACGGTGGACGCAGTGAAAGCCGATGATGTTACGATTACCCTTATCAGGGAAGCGAAGCCGGAGGGACTGTTCCGGTATTTTATGAAACATGGTTACCGATTGTCAAATCCTTATCGTGGGATATACTATGTGGAGGGAATGGTTCTGTTCCCTTCCCAGACTATAGTCACAAAAGAACTGGACCAGGAAAGCCATATCTGGCTAAAGTCTTTATCAGGAAAACTTAAGAAGCAGGACATGAGAGATTTGCTGGAACATGTGGGACGGCTGAACGGGAAACTGGATAAGGAGCTTGCCAGTTCTGTTTTAGAAGTCAGCATGAGGGCAAATGAGCAGATGATAGAAACATTGATAGGAGATGATGATATGAGTGAAGCATTACTGGAAATGGTGGCGCCAATAATAGAGCCGATTATGCAACGAAGGGAAGAATGTGCAAGAATTCAGGGAGCAGTCAGCCTTTTGCATGATTTTGGCCATCAGGATGCAGAGATAAAAGCGGCGATTATGCGGAAATATGATATTACTGCAGAGGAAGCCGACAATTATCTGAAAAATTCGTTATAATATGCTGAATGTGTAAACCATGATTCTGAACTGGCAAAAGGCCAGGAAATGGCATTACAAAAATTAAGCTGAAAAAGCCGGGTTGTACGCCGACCCGGTTTACAACTTATTTTACAACTTTTGCAGAACAAAATATGCGGATATCAGACGAAAAATGCAAAGATACAGTTTTTAGCCGGTATCTGCAATCCCTTGAAATACAAGGAAAAATCAACATTTAAGGAGAAATGCAAAGATGATAAAAATACTATTTGTGTGCCACGGCAATATCTGCCGCAGCACCATGTGCGAGAGCGTTATGACGCATCTTGTCAACAAAGAAAACCTGACAGATCAATTTCAAATCTCATCCGCAGCCACCAGCCGCGAAGAGATAGGAAATCCGCCCCACTACGGCACTGTAAACAAACTGCGTGCAGTTGGTATTCCCGTAGTCCCTCACCATGCCATACAGATGATCAAATCAGATTATCAGACATACGATTATCTAATCGGCATGGACACTGCAAATATTCGTAATATGACGAGAATTGCCGGCGGGGACAGAGATCAAAAAATATACAAATTGCTTTCCTTTACAGGCTCTGGCAGGGATATAGCAGACCCCTGGTACACGGGCAATTTTGATGAAACCTACCAGGATGTTCTCGAAGGCTGTCAGTCATTTCTGCAGTATCTGAAGGAGGCGCTCTTCGGGAATCCATCTGCACAGAAATAGGGAAAATTCATCTGTGCATCCTTCTATACGCAAAAAGCCTGTGTAGGAATGAGGAAAAAACTTGCATTCTAAAAAAAAATGTGTTATAACTTTAACTGAGTAAAGGGAAAAAGTCTTTCAGACCTCATCCTAGGCGCAGAAATCCTGCGCAGGAATAAGGAAAAACCTCCAGGTATCCCTTTATGCACAAAAATAAGTGCAGGAATAAGGAAATACCCCCCCAGGTATCCCTTTATGCGTAAAAATAAGGAAAGCAAGGAAAGCGATGAAGGAGACTCCTGTCTTCAGGCACCGACAGGAATACAGCGTCACCGACTGAGAGCGCTGTTTGGAAGAGGAGACAGTGGGAACACTCTGGAGCAGACTGGTTGAACACGGAATAATGGTATTGTAATTATGTTCCAAGTAGGTCAGTACGTTGTGCGCGTTAAGCATTAAGAGTGGGAAAATAACGATCATTATTTGTGATTATTTTCCAATGCGGGTGGTACCGCGGATAATCAGATTATTCGCCCCGGAATACAACATCGAGTATTCCGGGGCTTTTGTTATACATTAGCTCCGGAATGAATCTCAAAAAAGAAAGGAGTTTTTGTATGAGTACAATCTACAGAGAACGAACACTTGACCAAATCAGTGAAGCAGACATTGACAGAGAAATCCGGATTGCAGGATGGGTGGAAAATATCAGGGATCACGGCGGGGTTTCTTTTATTGACTTAAGGGATATGTACGCCGTAATGCAGGTTGTTATCCGCAATGGAGAATTGCTGAAAGGCATCCGCAAAGAACAGGCGCTTTCCATTCAGGGCAGAATTGAAAAGCGGGAAGAAGAAACTTATAACCCGAAGATCCCAACCGGAACCATTGAACTAGAAGCACATGAAATCGATATCCTTGGCGATGTATATCAGAATCTTCCCTTTGAAATCCAGACCAGCAAAGAAGTCAGGGAGGATATTCGTTTAAAATACCGTTATCTGGATCTGCGGAATCAGAAAGTAAAAGACAATATGATATTCCGTTCCAAAGTTATCTCTTATTTGCGGGAAAAAATGACGGAGATGGGCTTTCTGGAAATCCAGACGCCGATTCTGTCCGCCTCTTCTCCAGAAGGGGCCAGAGATTATATCGTACCTTCCAGAAAATATAAGGGCAAATTTTATGCGCTGCCGCAGGCGCCGCAGCAGTATAAACAGCTGTTAATGGTATCCGGTTTTGATCGATATTTTCAGATTGCCCCTTGTTTCCGGGATGAGGATGCAAGGGCGGATCGTTCTCCGGGAGAGTTTTACCAGCTGGATTTTGAGATGAGTTTTGCAGCGCAGGAGGATGTATTTGCAGTTGGAGAAGAAATTTTGACTGCAGTCTTTGAAAAATTTGCGCCAGAAGGCTATACCGTGACAAAGGCGCCCTATCCGGTTTTCAGTTACAAACAGGCTATGCTGGAATTTGGGACAGATAAGCCGGACTTGCGGAATCCGCTGCGTATTATAGATTTGACAGAATTTTTCCAGAAATGCTCGTTTAAACCTTTTATTGGAAGAACCGTTCGGGCGATTAAAGTACATGCGGAAATGTCAAAAGGGTTTCATGAAAAACTGCTGCAATTTGCTACAGGAATCGGTATGGCGGGACTCGGCTATCTGGAAGCTGCAGAAGACGGTTCCTACAAAGGCCCGATTGATAAGTTTATCCCAAAAGACTGCAAGGAAGAACTCCGGCAGCTTGCAGACTTACAGGCAGGGGATACGATTTTCTTTATAGCGGATAAGGAAGAACGGGCAGCTTATTATGCCGGCATGATTCGGACGGAGCTTGGGGAAAAACTGGATTTGCTGGAACAAAACGCTTATCGGTTCTGCTATGTCAATGATTTTCCAATGTATGAAAAAGATCCGGATACAAGGAAAATCGGTTTTACCCACAATCCGTTTTCCATGCCTCAGGGAGGTTTCGAAGCCTTAACGACAAAAGATCCGTTGGAAGTTTTGGCATATCAGTATGATATTGTCTGCAACGGCGTGGAATTATCTTCCGGTGCAGTCCGTAACCATGATTTGAAGATTATGGTAAAAGCGTTTGAAATTGCAGGGTATAGTGAAGAAGCGCTGAAAGAGAAATTTGGGGCGTTATACCATGCGTTTTTGTACGGAGCGCCGCCGCATGCAGGCATGGCTCCAGGCATTGACCGGATGATTATGCTGCTGCGGGGCGAAGAAAATATCCGGGAAATCATTGCGTTCCCGATGAATGGCAATGCGGAAGATTTGATGTGCGGCGCACCAAATACAGTAACAGAACAGCAGCTTCGGGAAGTGCATATAAAGGTTAGATAGTCTGGCAAAATCAGGCGTAAAGAGATATTAAACGCCTGTTATGCGAGTAAGGAGGTCATTATGGCAAATATTATTTCAGATGAAACAATTGCATATGTTGGGATTCTGGCAAAGCTTGAGCTTTCAGAGGAGGAAAAAGAGCGTGCGAGGAAAGATATGGGTGAAATGTTAGATTATATTGATCAGCTGAATGAACTGGACACGTCAGCAGTCGAACCCATGTCTCATGTGTTTCCGGTAAACAATGTATTTCGTGAAGATGTAGTTACAAACGGAGATGGCAGGAACGATACGTTAGCCAATGCGCCTTTTAAGAAAGACGGCGGCTTTGAAGTCCCCAAAACAGTGACAGGCTGAACTGCAATTCAAGACGATCAGATAGGAGGAAACGCATGAATCTTACAAGTTTAACAGCAGTAGCTCTTGGGAAAAAAATACGGGCAAAAGAAGTATCGGCCGCAGAAGCGGCAGCAGCGGCCTTAGAGGAAATCAAGAAAAAAGAACCTCAGATAAACAGTTTTGTAACAGTAGACGAAGAAGGGGCTATAGAACGTGCCAAAGAGGTTCAAAAGGGGATTGAGGACGGCATATATACCAGCCCTCTGGCCGGAGTTCCAATTGCAGTCAAAGATAATATCTGTACAAAGGGAATCCGCACTACCTGCAGCTCAAAGATTCTTAAGAACTTTATCCCATCCTATATGGCGCAGGCAGTCAGGAATCTGGAAAAAGCCGGAGCCATTGTGATCGGTAAAACGAATATGGATGAATTTGCCATGGGAAGCACAACGGAAACTTCTTATTTTGGAGCAGTTAAAAATCCCTGGAATACAGCGCATGTTCCCGGCGGTTCCTCCGGTGGTTCCTGTGCGGCAGTAGCGGCGGAAGAATGTACCTGCGCACTTGGATCTGATACGGGCGGTTCCATCCGTCAGCCCAGTTCTTTTTGTGGAGTGACAGGGATCAAGCCTACGTATGGGACAGTTTCCCGTTACGGACTGATTGCGTATGGTTCTTCCCTGGATCAGATCGGGCCTATTGCAAAAGATGTGACAGACTGTGCAGCTATCCTGGAAGTCATTTCTTCCTATGACAAAAAAGATTCCACATCTGTCAGACGCAGCGATTTGGATTTTATGTCTGCATTAACGGATGATGTCAGCGGAATGAAAATCGGTATTCCAAAAGATTATTTTGGAAACGGATTAAACGAAGAGGTAAAGCAGCATGTGTTATCAGCGGCAAAAGTTTTAGAAGAAAAAGGCGCTATCCTCGAAGCGTTTGATCTCGGACTGGTAGAATACGCAGTCCCGGCATATTATGTCATTGCCTGTGCAGAAGCCAGCTCCAATCTGGCACGTTTTGACGGCGTGAAATATGGTTACCGCACAGATGATTATGCCGGATTGCATCAGATGTATAAAAAAAGCCGTTCCGAAGGATTCGGGCCTGAAGTAAAGCGGCGCATTATGTTGGGATCATTTGTCTTAAGTTCCGGGTATTATGACGCGTATTATTTAAAAGCTCTTCGGACAAAAGCCCTGATTAAGCAGGAATTTGACAAAGCCTTTGCCAAATATGATGTGGTATTAGGCCCCACGGCGCCTTCTACAGCGCCGGAAATCGGGAGCAGTTTAGAGGATCCGATGAAAATGTATCTCGGTGATATTTATACAATATCTGTAAACCTGGCAGGGCTGCCGGGGATATCCGTACCCTGCGGCCTGGATCAGAACGGCCTGCCCATTGGCTTGCAGCTGATTGGCGATTGTTTTCAGGAAAAAAAGATTATCCGCACGGCTTATGCCTTCGAGCAGACAAGGCAGTACCAGCGCAGCCCTTATGGGTCGGGTATTCCGGCAGATAAGGCAGCATCTTGGAAGGGAGGGGACAGAGCATGAGAAAACTGTATGAAACCGTAATCGGACTGGAAGTCCATGTAGAGCTGGCGACAAAGACAAAGATATTCTGCGGCTGTTCCACAGCTTTTGGCGGGGCGCCCAACAGCCATACCTGTCCGGTATGTACCGGAATGCCGGGTTCCCTGCCGGTTTTAAATAAGCAGGTAGTAGAATATGCCATGGCAGTAGGCCTTGCCACAAACTGTGATATAACCCGTGACTGTAAATTTGACCGGAAAAACTACTTTTATCCGGACAACCCACAGAATTACCAGATTTCCCAGCTATATCTTCCAATCTGCCGGAATGGAAGCATTGAAATAGAAACAGAATCCGGCGGAACGAAACACATCGGCATTCATGAAATCCATATGGAAGAAGATGCCGGAAAACTGATTCATGATGAATGGGAAGATTGTTCTTATGTAGATTTCAACCGTTCCGGCGTGCCGCTGATTGAAATTGTCTCCGAACCGGATATGCGTTCTGCAGAAGAAGTTATCGCTTATCTGGATAAGCTGCGGCTGATTGTACAGTATCTGGGAGCATCCGACTGTAAACTGCAGGAAGGTTCTATGCGGGCGGATGTAAACCTTTCCGTCAGAGAAGCTGGTTCAAAGACGTTTGGCACGCGTACTGAGATGAAAAATCTAAATTCGTTTAAAGCGATTACGCGGGCGATTGAACATGAGAAAAACCGCCAGATTGATTTACTGGAATCGGGGGAAAAGGTAATTCAGGAAACAAGGCGCTGGGATGATGTCAAGGAATATTCCTATGCCATGCGTTCCAAAGAAGATGCCCAGGATTACCGTTACTTTCCAGACCCGGATCTGGTACCGGTCCATATCAGCGAAGAATGGATTCAGGAAGTAAAAGCGCGCCAGCCGGAGCTTCGCACAGAGAAACTGCTCCGGTATCAGAGCGAATACGGTTTGCCATTTTATGATGCGGATATTCTGACAGGGACGAAAAAGCTGGCGGATTTGTTTGAAGCCACTGCCAAAATCAGCAGTAAGCCCAAAAAGGTATCGAACTGGATTATGGGTGAAACGATGCGCCTGCTGAAAGAAAGCGGGATGGAGCCGGAAGAAATCCGGTTTTCACCGGAAAATCTGGCAAAACTGATTGAGCTTGTGGACAATGGGACAGTTAATGGTTCTGTGGCAAAAGAAGTATTTGAGGTTGTATTTGCGGAAGATATCGATCCTGCGGTGTATGTGGAAGAAAAAGGATTAAAGACAGTTCATGACGAAGGCGCACTGCGCAGTACGATTGATCGGGTGATAAAAGAGAATCCGAAATCGGTAGAGGATTACCAGAATGGAAAGCAGAAGGCGATCGGCTTTCTGGTGGGACAGACGATGAAAGCCATGAAAGGGAAGGCAAATCCGGGGATGGTGAATGAGATTTTAAAAGAAGTGTTGTCTCAGCTATAATATGCAGTGAAATAGAATGGTTCAGCCAGCAGCAGGAAGCAGAGTGTGTATAAAGTTATCCACAACAGGCTTTTTACAGCTGGCTGAATGTGGGTTTTTCAGAAGATTGTTCAGGAAAAGAGCCTGCCTGAGGGTTTTCCACATAATGTGGAAAAAATGTGGATAGTGTGTGGAAAGGTGAATTTATGAAAGATATATAAATTTTTCAAATAACATTGAGATTATAAATAGGATGTTTTATACTTTCTATGAAATTTACATAAATAGCGGAACGGTAACTAATAAACGCCCAGAATGGAGGAACATATGACGGATCAGGATTTTTACGAAGTGGAATCAACCATTGAGGATAAGGAAGAAGCTGCCGCGGATACGGCTGAAAAGAAAGAAGAGGAAGAATACGAACAGGTCTGCTGCATTTGCAGGCGTCCAGAACGGATTGCAGGATCGATGATCCGGCTCCAGGGAAACTTATGCATCTGCCAGGACTGTATGCAGAAAACATTTGATGCGATGAACCAGAGCGGATTTCCGATTTCTATGGATGAGATGATGGGAAAAGGGAAGATGCCGAATATCAGTATGATCAATCTTTCCGATTTGCAGGGATTTGCCCCTTATCAGAAGAAAATTAAAAAGAAGAAAAAAGAGGAAAAGGCGGAACCAATGCTGGACATTCATGCAATTCCTGCGCCTCATAAAATCAAAGCAAGCTTAGACGAGTATATTGTTGGGCAGGAACACGCCAAAAAAGTTATGTCAGTAGCCGTATACAATCACTATAAACGGGTAGCGTCAAAACCGGAAGACGGAATTGAAATAGAAAAATCCAATATGCTGATGATTGGCCCTACAGGCTCCGGTAAAACATATATGGTCAGGACTCTGGCAAAAATACTAGATGTTCCCCTTGCCATTACAGACGCAACATCTTTGACGGAAGCCGGATACATTGGCGACGATATCGAAAGCGTAGTCAGTAAACTGTTAGCTGCAGCAGATAATGATGTGGATAAAGCGGAGCATGGCATTATTTTTATCGATGAAATAGACAAGATTGCCAAGAAACGAAATGCGAACCAGAGGGACGTCAGCGGCGAATCCGTCCAGCAGGGGATGTTAAAGCTCTTAGAAGGAGCGGAAGTGGAAGTCCCGGTAGGGGCAAGCAGCAAAAATGCCATGGTGCCTATGGTGACGGTAAATACCAGAAACATTCTGTTTATCTGCGGCGGCGCGTTTCCAGATCTGGAAGAGATTATCAAAGAACGGCTGAATAAAGAATCTTCCATTGGGTTTAAAGCGGATTTAAAAGATAAATACGACAAAGAAGAGAATCTTCTGACGAAAGTTCTGGTAGAAGATGTGCGCAAATATGGTATGATACCGGAATTTTTAGGACGTCTGCCGATTGTGTTTTCGCTGGAGGCATTGACAGAGGATATGCTGGTGCAGGTACTTTCCGAGCCGAAAAATGCGATTATCAGACAATACCAGAAGCTTCTTGCCATGGATGAAGTAAAGCTGGAATTTGAGGAAGACGCGCTGTATGCGATTGCGAAAAAAGCGAAAGAGAAGAAAGTGGGAGCCAGGGCATTGCGGGCGATTTTAGAGGAGTTTATGCTGGATATTATGTATGAGATTCCCAAGGACGACAATATCGGTATGGTTACCATTACAAAAGCGTATATCGAGGGTACCGGAGGGCCGCTCATTACGCTGCGGGGGTAAGCAGAATGTTCTGGGAGTATTTTTGGGAACAGATGGTAAATCTGCTGCATACTTCATTTCATTTTTATGATGATACAATGCATTTCTTGAAAAGACTGGGTGGAAATGAGGAACTGACACTGTTTTTAGAGGATAATCCACGCTTAAAGGAACGGGCTTTTGCACAGATGCATATGCACTGTCCAGTGCTTTATACAGAAAGTCAGCTGGTGTTCGCCGTGTTTGGAAACGATGTACTGGAGGGAGAGCGGATTCTGGCGGGGCCTGTTGTGATAGATTCGGTCAGCCAGGATGATATGCGCAAAATTTACAGAACATATCAGACAAAAAGAGCATATGAGTATCTGCCGTCGGTCTGTTCTCTGGAAACATTTGTATCGGGATTGCTGCTTTTGCATGGGCAGCTGACCGGAGAGGAGTTGTCTGCGGCACAGTTTTGGGACATGAACCAGAATTATTATAAGTCCTCCCGGCAGATGCAGGGGCAGATTGTAAAGGACGTATTTGTCCGGCAGGAAAACGTGGGAATGCACAATCCATATGAGCAGGAACTGCGCGAATTGTACAGCATTGAGCGGGGAGACGCGAAAATACTGGAGGAAAGCATTTCCGAGACATATGAGGGAGATTTTGGAATCCTCTCCAAAGATCCTTTGCGTTCTCGGAAAAATCTTGTGATTGGAAATATTACGATGGCATCAAGGGCGGCGATTCGCGGCGGGCTCAGTGTGGAGGAGGCTTTTACAGTAGCGGACAGCCTGATCCGGCAGATGGAGGAAATCGACAATATACCGGAAGTGTCTGCATTTAAACAGAAAGCGCAGTATCTTTATGTCACACTGGTTTCAAACGCGCAGAAAAAGGAGAGATCGTCTGAAAATCCATTGGTCGGGCGGACAAAGGATTATATTTTTGCACATCTGCATGAGCCGGTGAAAGTTTCTTCGATTGCAGAGTATCTGCAGGTGAACGCGGATTATCTCTCCCATTTATTTCGGAAACAGGAAAAAATGACAATCAGCCAGTACATCCGGAAGGAAAAAGTAAAAATAGGGGAAAACCTGCTAAGATACTCAGATTATCGGATTCAGGATATTGCATTTTATCTGGGATTTTCCAACCATAGCCATTTTGCAAAAGCGTTTTCGGAAGTCACTGGCGTCAGTCCTGGCGTTTACCGTGCAAAATATGGTGAATCGGGAGGATGGGGGTAGGCGGCCATTGGTGTAAAATATAACCAGGACATAAGAAATGTGTTCAAACACAAAGATATATGGTTTACGGCGCGCATATTTGCTCTTTATAATGAAAACATCAAACCCTGATTGTGATTTGGGGAGTACAACTATGCGAGGAGGAAGGAATATGAAATATCATTCATGGAAATTGCGGGCATTATCTTTTGTTCTGTGTACAGTAATGGGGGTGTCTGCCATTGGAACAGGCAGCGTATCAGCTGCGCAGACTGCAAAAAGCAGCCAGATTCATGTATATGCGCCGACAGGGGATAATCCGGATACGGCTGATATCAATGAGTCGCCGGATCAGGCATCGGACAAATATACACTGAAGGCAGACGGGACAGAGATTCCGGTTATTAAGTTTGACCAGAAAGGACACAACTTTGATGTGGCCCGTTTTGCATCAGATACCCGGACGCCGGAATTTACAGTAACTGTGTCAGAGGATATCGACAGTGTAAATGTATATCCGCAGCGCTATTATCCGCAGGAAAATCTAAAGATAAGCGCGGATAAGCGTACACTGACATTTTCCATGTCGGCAGCGGCAAATCTGAATTACGCAATCGTTATGATAAACGGTGACGCAGCGAATCAGGCCGGACAGCCATATCTTGCGATTATCAATGATCCTTTAGAGACAGGCGCTCCGGATGCGGATGCGGCTCATGTGCTGAATTTTAAGACCTTTGCAGAACAGTACCTTAAGGAACATCCGAACGCAGCGGCCCAGACGCCGGAAGCTCCCGGAACAGTTTCCGTTACACTTTCACCGGGAAAAGAAAATGAAGCGACCTATACATATTCCTATGGGCAGGGGAGAATTGTTTCACTGGAAGATGTCAATGTCCGTTATCCGGATCAAAGGCAGATGTCAGCAGATGATGTCAGCTATGCTTTTCAGGCGGCATTGGATAAGATTTACAGTGATGAGGCGTTAGATACACTGTATGTTCCAAATGGGACGTATACTTATGCCGGGCTGGACATTAGAAACCGGAAAGGTTTTCTGTGGCAGCTTCCGATTCAGACGTGGGCGATACGGTTACCCTGCGTGCAGAGGGAGTACCGGAAGGAGCAGAATTTAATCCGGCGGACGGACAGTTTTCCTGGAAGATACCAGAAGAAGCAGTTGGAAATACATATGAGGTTACATTTTTTGCCGCGGATCGATATACAGAAACGATAAAAACAGTGCAGATCAAAGTTACTTCATCTCAGGTGGAGATTCAGACAATCGCCGTGGCGGAAGACGCAACGCTGCAGACCTGGAAGGCAGATAAAACTGCGAATAAGAATCTGGATTACGTACGTACAAGGAGAGCTGCCGATTTGGCAACTTCTTTGGAAAAATATGGATATATAGGGGAGAAGGGTATAGGATCAGATACGAACGCTGCAGATGATCAGAAAATGAGCCTGCTCAAATTTGATGTATCCGGTCTTTCGGAACAACTGGATTTGGTTGCGTCTGCGGAGCTGTCCCTGACTTACATAGGAAGGCGGGATACAAATCTGGACGGTATGGATACTCTCCGTGCAGCGGTAGTGCCGGATTCCAGCTGGTCAGAGCCGACAGTGACATGGAATACCCGCCCGCAGTTTACTGTGGCAGAGAATGGTTATCGGGAATCGGCGCAGTTTTCAGTATCGGGACTAAAAAATATCCAAATGGCCCAGGATGAAAAATATAATATAAATCAGGAAATAGACGGAAGAAAAATTACGATTGATATTACGGATTTTATTAAAAACCTGACAGCAGATCAGCAGTATCTTACCCTTGCGGTCAATGAAACAAAAGGCTTTGAGCTGGCCTTTGTAGGAAAAGACGGTGCGGTGAATATGAGCAATGCAGATAAGGATATGGCGCCTTCGATCCAGTTTTCCATGAAAGCGGCGCCTGTGATTACCGGGCCGGATGCGATGCAGCTGACAGCCGGATACGAAGCGGTTTCCACAGAGGCATTTCAGATCAAAGGGTATCAGCCCGTCACAGTGGCAAAAACCAGTGGGGATGAAAAGATTACATGGGACGACAGCAAAAAGAGCCTGGACATTGCTTCTGGTTTAGCAGAAGGCGCCTATCCGGTAAAACTAAAAGCCTCCAATGAAGCCGGGGAAGCGGAGTTTACATTTACCCTTACCATTACGGAAGGAACCCCTTCGGAGCCAGGGGATAAGAAGCCTGTCACAGATATTCAGATCCATACACAGACGGTAAGCGTAGAAGAAGGAAAAACATACAACATCACAGCATCTGTCCTGCCGGCGGATACAACAGACAGCAAAGCATTGAAATTTACTTCTTTAAACAACAGTATTGCGACAGTAAACGAAGCGGGGATAGTTACGGCAGTAAAAGCTGGTACGGCGCAAATTCGCGTAGCCTCTGTTGCAAATGAAGCTATTTTTAAATTTATTACAGTAACCGTAACGGCTAAGAAGGCTCCCATGGTTCCGGCGGATACGAAAGCTCTTACATCTGCAGTAAACGATCTGAAAAACAAAGATCTTTCCGGTTACACAAAGGCCAGTGCAGAGGCATTCCGGAAAGCTTTAGCGGACGCAGAAGCAGTCCTTTCCAAATAAAAATGCGACACAGGAGCAGATTAACGCGGCATTAAAAGCTTTGACGGATGCCGAAAAGGCCCTGACGAACGCGAAGACAGAAGATTCGGCCAAGCCGCTCCCAAAAAAAGGAACCAAGTTTAAATCCGGCAGTTTGCAGTACCAGGTGACAAAATCCCATGCGTCAAAAGGCACGGTATCTGTTATCAAACTGGTAAAGAGCAGCAGGAAAGTAGTGATTCCGGCAACGGTGCAAAAAGACGGATATACGTTTCGGGTAACAGCAGTCAATAAAGCGGTATTCCAAAAGAATAAGAAGCTGCAGGAAGTGGTAATTGGAGCCAATATTACAAGCATTGGCACAAAGAGTTTTTATCAGTGTAAGAAACTTGGCAAAATTACCTTTATGGGTAAAAAAGCCCCGCAAATCAAGAGCAAAGCGTTTACCGGAATTAAGAAAACCTGTAAAATAACAGTTCCAAAGAAAATGACAAAGGCAAATCTAAAGCTGCTGAAAAGCCGGATGAAGAGTGCGGGAAAGAAAGTTTCCTATAAAAAAAGTAAATAATTGTAACAGTGAAGGTATCTGACCTGTTACAAATAATTCCCCAAAAAACGGGACAGAACGGGCGGCAGAGAACAGTTCTCTGCCGTTTTTTGATGTAGCTGCCGACGAACTTTACAGCGGCTCTCAAGACCTGTATCAAGCTGCGGCGGCATATCATATATTCCAGTTTCATATACTGTAAGGAAAAATAAGCTTGGATGGAACAGAACATGGATTGTCAGGAAGCCGTATATTCCAATGATTTTTATGATATTATACTCAATCAGTCCGATGTTGTCGATTTAGAGGATATCTGCAGCCAGTATGTTGCAAACAGGTATGTGATATATTATCTGAACCGCGCACTGGTGCCTCCGTTATCCGTGGGAACCTATAAATATATCAATATACCAAGGTGCTACACGATATTGGATCAGACGGCATTAGAATCCAGCGGAATTACAAAAGTACAGAACCAGCGCAATCTGAGGCTGAAGGGGGACGGGATTTTAATTGGGTTTTTGGATACCGGAATCCAGTATGAAAACAGCGTGTTCCGCAATACAGACGGCAGCAGCAGAATTGTCGCTATCTGGGATCAGAGTTTACGCTCAGACCGTCCGCCGGAAGGATTTTTATATGGAACAGAATATACAAAAGAGGAGATTGATTATGCGCTGCGGCAGGAGAATCCACGGGATTATGTCAGGCAGACAGATGACAATGGCCATGGCACAAAGCTTGCAGCGATTGCAGCAGGCAGTGAAGATGCTGCAAATGATTTTATCGGGGCGGCGCCATATGCAGATATTGCAGTGGTAAAGCTAAAACCGGCCAAGGAATACTTAAGAGATTTTTACTACATCAGAAAAGATGCGGTTGCTTATCAGGAAAACGATATTTTTACGGCGCTTGATTATTTAAATCAGCTGGCGGATAAACGGAAGCAGCCTCTGGTAATTTGTTTTGGGCTTGGGACCAATCAGGGAGATCGGGGCGACAGCAGCAGGATTGCTTCCTATCTGGATGATATCGCCTCCTTGTATGGCAGGGCAGTCTGCATTGCAGTAGGAAGCGAGGCAAATGCAAGGCATCATTTTTATGGAAATGTCAATGAAAATATGTCGGAGCGGGTAGAAATCAACGTTACGGAAGATATGCGGGGATTCACCGCAGAATTGTGGGGGCGTTTTTCTGAACTCTTTGCAGTGTCAGTTATTTCTCCGACAGGCGAGGTCCTGCCAAAAGTACCGGTATGGAATGGGCAGCAGGCAAGGCAGAATTTTCTGCTGGAAAATACAACGGTTGTTGTCGATTACCAGCTTGGAAGCACCAGGAGCAGAGAACAGCTGATCCATATGGATTTCCAAAATCCCTCCAGAGGAATTTGGGTGGTGGAAGTATTTCCTTATCGGATTACAGATGGAAATTATCATATATACCTGCCGATTTCTGATTTTTTAGAACAGGAGGTATACTTTATACGATCCAATCCGGATACAACGCTTACCATTCCATCAAGCGCTGAGTTTCCAATGGCGGTAGCCGGATATAATGCCATAACCGGAGGGGTTTATATTGAGTCTGGCAGAGGATATTCCGTAGACGGCAGTATTAAGCCGGACTATGCGGCGCCTGCGGTCAATGTATTTACCCAGAATCAGTTCGGGCAGTTTGACACAGTGACAGGAACCAGCGCTGCCGCAGCAATTGCGGCAGGCGCCTGTGCGCTGCTGATGGAGTGGAATATCTCCTTTATGAATAACCCGATAGTAAATTCGATTGAATTGCGCAATCAGATTATCAATGGAACGCAAAGAATTCAAAACCAGCTGTATCCGAATCGTGAGGAAGGCTACGGACGGCTCGACATCTACCAGAGCATCTTAAATATGAGAAATTTGTAGCGGAAAAATCCGATTATTCCGTTTTTTGCGGCTGCTCGACAATGCTTTTCTTCTGAAGCCGCTGGTATGCCGCAAGGGGCTTATCATAGCTGGGAGCAGAAGTACAGGAAACAGAATCAGAAGCTGATTCCATCATACATCAGCATTTGTTTTAGCTGCCCTGCCAGGCTGTCGGCGACAGCCTGGTATTTTGTGCTTGGGCTTTTTGCACATCTCCCATATTATCTTCTTTAGTCAGAATTTTATAATAAAAACTGTCTTCATTTCTAATATAGCCAGATTGTGAGGCTTTATCATATTTGAATCTTGCTTTTTCCTGCAAAGTATTGTAGCATAATCCTGATTATCATACAATGTACAGATACCGACAATGATTTTAATGACGCTTTAATATTTATCCTTTAGCATAAAATATATAAATTTGTGTCAAAAATAAAAAACACATGTAACGAATATAATCTCAAAATGGAGGAAATCATGGATCATTTAGACGAATTAGAAGCAGAAGCGATTTATATCATGCGTGAAGTTGCAGCAGAATGTGAGAAACCGGTTATGCTGTATTCTATTGGAAAAGATTCATCCGTTATGCTGCACCTTGCATTAAAAGCCTTTTATCCGGAAAAGCCGCCATTTCCATTCCTGCATGTCAATACAACCTGGAAATTTCAGGAGATGATTACGTTCCGGGATAAAATGGCAAAAGATCTCCAGATAGAAATGCTGGAATATATCAACGAAGAAGGCGCAGCCCAGGGGATCAACCCTTTTGACCATGGCTCAGCTTACACCGATATTATGAAAACCCAGGCGCTAAAACAGGCTCTGGATAAATACGGATTTACAGCAGCCTTTGGAGGCGGAAGGAGAGATGAAGAAAAATCCCGCGCAAAAGAAAGGATTTTTTCATTCCGGGATGAACATCACGCCTGGGACCCAAAAAACCAGAGACCCGAAATGTGGAAACTGTTTAATACAAGGATTCATCAGGGCGAAAGCATCCGTGTCTTTCCATTGTCAAACTGGACGGAAAAAGATATCTGGCAGTATATCAAACGGGAACAGATTCCGATTGTCTCCCTCTATTTTGCCAAAGAGCGGCCAGTTGTAAACCGAAACGGCAATATTATTATGGTAGATGATGATCGGATGAAACTGCAGCCAGGTGAACAGCCAGAATATAAAATGGTGCGGTTTAGGACTCTTGGCTGCTATCCGCTGACAGGAGGCGTCGAATCGTCCGCCGCTACATTGGATGAAATTATTGAAGAAACCTTAGCTTCTGTAGAATCCGAGCGGACAAGCCGGGTAATTGATTCTGACGGGGGAGCCTCCAGTATGGAAAAAAGAAAACGGGAAGGATATTTTTAGGATGAAAAATGATTTGCTGAAATTTATAACCTGTGGAAGCGTGGATGATGGAAAATCAACGCTGATTGGTCATATGCTCTATGATGCAAAGCTGCTTTTTGCAGATCAGAAACGGGCATTGGAACTGGATTCCAAAGTAGGAAGCGCCGGGGGAGAGATTGATTATTCTCTTTTGCTGGATGGACTGATAGCAGAACGTGAACAGGGAATTACCATAGATGTTGCATACCGCTATTTTGCAACGGCAAACAGAAGCTTTATTGTTGCGGATACGCCGGGGCATGAACAATATACGAGAAATATGGCAGTTGGGGCTTCTTTTGCTTCTCTGAGTGTGATTTTGACAGATGCAGGGTCAGGCGTTCTGATTCAGACCAAACGCCATGCCAGAATCTGCAATCTGATGGGCATTAAACATTATGTTTTTGCTGTAAATAAAATGGATCTGGTGAATTATAGCCAGGAACGCTTCCGCAAAATAGAGGAGGATATTAAATTACTGATGGCAGAATTCCGTTATGAAAGCATCAAGATTATCCCGCTGTCAGCAACAGAAGGAGACAATATTACCCAAAAATCAAAGAATATGCCGTGGTATCATGGCGTTACGCTGCTGGAATATCTTGAACAGGTAGACGTATCAGAAGAAGGCGGAAGTAAATATTTTTCCATGCCTGTACAGAGGGTCTGCCGACCGAATCATGCATTCCGCGGATTTCAGGGACAGATTACATCAGGAAGCATTGCCTGTGGCGATACCATTACTGTACTGCCGGGCGGTGAAACCGCAAGAGTGACTTCTATTTTACAGGGAGATAAAGAAACGAACTGCGGTAAAAAGGGCTATGCTGTTACGATTTCCTTAGATACGGAGATCGATATATCCAGAGGCTGTGTTTTGGAAAAAAATTATCCGTTGCAGGTTGGTTCTGCGTTTGATGCGACACTGTTATGGATGGATGATACCAGTCTTGTAGCAGGAAAGAATTTCTACCTGAAAATCGGGACGCAGCAGGTTCCGGCGACAGTTATGAGTATTCGGCATAAAATAGATGTAAATACAGGAGCAGAGGTTCCGGCGGAAACAATCTGCAAAAATGAGATTGCCCGTTGTGAGATTTCAACCGGCAGCAACATTGTTTATGATGAGTTTTCCAATAATAAAGATCTGGGATCGCTGATATTGATAGACAGGCTGACCAATATGACGTCCGCCTGCGGCGTTGTGGAACATACTTCTTCAAAAGACAGGAATCTGACCTGGCATGAAATGGATATTACGAAAGAATTGCGGGAAGGCCGGCTGGGCCAGAAAGCAGTTACTATTTGGATGACAGGATTTTCCGGAGCCGGGAAATCAACGATTGCAAATGCATTGGAAAAGAAATTGTTTTCCATGGGCAAGCATACGATGCTTTTGGATGGAGATAATGTCAGAATGGGGCTGAATAAAAATCTCGGATTTGGAGAAAAAGACCGAATTGAAAATATCCGTAGAATTGCAGAAGTATCCAAGCTGATGAATGATGCAGGCCTTATTGTGTTAACGGCATTTATTTCTCCTTACCAATCCGACAGAAGAAAGGCGAAAAAGATCATCGGGGAGCAATTTATTGAGGTATATGTGAGCACATCCTTAGAAGAATGTGAAAAGCGGGATGTAAAGGGGCTTTATAAGGCGGCCCGCAGCGGAAAGATATTTGATTTTACAGGCATTACCAGTCCCTATGAAAAACCGGAAAATCCGGACATTATTGTTGATACAGAGAACATGAGTGTTGACGAATGTGTCAGTCATATTTTAGATCATCTTACAGACTTGTTATAACAGTCCGAATAGGTATGCCTGTCTGTGATACAGCATGTTGATACAGAATCTGAATGGTAATGGCACTGGCTGAGTGAGTGTATGCGTCATACCGGTTTTTCATATTCGCTTGTACAGGCAGGCGTTTGTTTGAAGTGCTTGTGTTTTGCTCGAACAGCGCCAGACAAGTATTGTGGGACATTTCTTACAGTAACGGGTGATCCGGCTTATACAGACAGTAGCATAGAGAGGAGTTTCTAGTAATGAAAACATTACACATCCACATTGGAACACCAAAAACAGGAACGACCGCACTTCAGAATTTTTGTGGAGAAAACAGGAGCGTTCTTGAAGCTAAGGGATATTGTTATCCGAAATTCTCTTTTATATATCAGGGAATTCCTATGGTCCGAAACGCGCACTTTTTGACCGCGCCTATTTTTGATGAACATGGAAAGAGAAGTAAAGAAAAAGAAACGCAGCGCTTTTTAGATGGAATAAAGGAAATATGCAGATTGTTTGAACGGGTGGATCATGTGGTAATTTCAGATGAGAGTATTTGGAAATGCATGGATTCTAGCCGAAAAACTTTGTGGAAAGATTTAAAAGCAGAAGCAGAACAGGCAGGTTTTAAAATTCATGTTATTGTATATCTCAGGCGCCAGGATGATTTCCTGGGTTCTTTGTACAATCAGCGGATTAAGGACGGAAAAGTAAGTTTATATAAATCTTCATTTGAAGAATTCGCTGATAAATTGGATCTGCAAATCAGAATGGAGTATTATACAAAGTTAGAACGGATTGCAGACATTATTGGAAAAGAGAGCATCACAGTAAGAAGATATGAGATGGAAAGTTATCAGGGAGGGAATATCTATTCGGATTTTCTTTTTAGCCTTGGGCTTTCCCTGACAGAGGAATACAAGATATCTCAGGGAATCCGAAATATAGGATTGTATGGAAATACACTGGAAATGAAACGGATATTAAACAGTCTTCCCCAGCTTGAGGATCAGGAAGCTCAAAATTTTATGATGCAGATGCTGATGCGGTTTTCAGAAGTATCAAAGAAAGCGTATCCCTGCCAGATGTTTTCCAAAGAAGAAGCAAAAGCTTTTCTGGAGCAATATAATTCAGATAACAGGCGTATTGCAGAAGAATACCTGAAAGAGCCAGGAAAAGAATTGTTTCATTCGACAGATAAAGATTTGCCAAAGTGGGAAAAAGATAATCCATATATGCTAGATGATGTAATTCGGTTTATTGGGGTAACGGGTATATATCTGTTTCAGGAAAATTTGAGCCTGAAGCAGAAGTTAAATAGTATGGAAAAAGAGTTCAGGAGCCTTAAGTATAAAATAAGACATCCAGTCCGTTCAGCTTTTGGCTTTGCAAAAAGGAAGCTCAGACAGAATGCAGCAAAAGAATGATTCAGTGAAATGCTTTTACTGTACTTGCCAGATTTCGATGCGTATGGAGATAACCAGCTTTTGAATGGATGAATTTCAGGGCATATTTTCTTTATGAATAGTTCGGGGGATATCTAAGCTGTTGCCTGGAAATAAAAAAAATTAAAAAAATGCAAAAAAGTAGTTGACACATTTAAAATCCTGTGCTATTATAACC
>CAJUPF010000048.1 GCA_910588565.1 uncultured Lachnospiraceae bacterium | reverse complement strand
GGAAGCCTGAGCAAAAACCATGTAACAGTGAATGTATTGGTGCCTTTAAAAAATAATTATGATACAGAGGATGGTGTCTGGATGATACTTGATTTGAAACATATATTTAAAGACTATAATCAGGATAAACTTCTGGTGCCTGTTTTAAAAGATGTCAATTTGCAGGTGGAAGAAGGCGAATATGTAGCGATTATGGGACCTTCCGGTTCGGGGAAAACCACACTGATGAATATCATTGGCTGCCTTGACCGGCCTACTTCAGGAGAATTTTATCTGGCGGGTACAGATGTGCTTAAGCTTAAAGACAAGGAGCTTTCCAATCTGCGGTTAAACAGTATTGGCTTTGTCTTTCAGAGCTTTCATCTGATGCCAAGGGAATCTGCAATGGAGAACGTATCTCTGCCGTTAAGTTATGCCGGTATTAAGAAAAAAGAGCGTAAAGAGCGGGCTTTGAAGGCATTGGCAAGAGTGGGGCTGGAAGAGCGGGCGACTTTTATGCCGACACAGCTTTCCGGCGGACAAAAGCAGCGTGTTGCGATAGCAAGGGCCATGGTGAACAATCCTAAGCTTTTGCTGGCGGATGAGCCTACAGGCGCCCTCGATTCCAAGTCAGGAGCGCAGATTATGGAGTTGTTTCAAAGGCTGAATGACGAAGGTGTTACCATTGTTATGATTACCCATGATAAAAATATTGCTGACCATGCTAAACGGGTTTATAACATTATTGACGGCGAAATTTCCGAAGCCGCCCCAAAAGCGGACGCGGTAGAGGAATCCGGAACAGTCAGACTGCAAAAAGAAACAGAGGAATTGCATAAAGACGGGGATCAAACCGGTGCCGGGGAAGAAAGCGATGGAACGGAAGAAGTAAAAACAGCAGAGGGTATGGCTGAAGCGGAAAGCATAGAGGAGACAACCGTGAAAGAGGATGAAGCAGGAGAAACAGCCGGAACCGGGGAGAATGAGGAAGACAAAGAGACAAGTAAAAGCAGAGGCAGTAAAAAAGGCAGAAGAGGCAAAAAAGGTAAAAGAGGTGGTAAATCTTGAAGAAACTGAAAAAATTTATCATATTTCTGGTCGTGATTTTAGTTGTGGCAGGCGCTGCAGCAGGCGGCGTTTATGCTTATCAGAAGTATCAGGAGGACAATCTGCAGGCAGAAGTCGTATCTGTTTCCAATCTGAACTGGGGATTTGGCGGCGATGATATGACAAGTTCAGGATATCTGACAAACGATTATACCCAGTCTGTTCATATAGAAGATAAAACTGTGACGGAAGTGCTGGTGGCAGAAGGGGATACCGTTGCCATCGGAGATCCGTTGCTTGTATACGACACGACAGACATACAGCTGCAGATTGAAATGCAGCAGTTGGAACTGCAGGGCGTAAATAATGATATTACCCTGGCGCAGCGGGAGCTTGACAAGCTGAGAAAAATCACACCCAGAGCCAATCCGGCGAAGACGGCCGTTACACCTTCTTCCCCTGTGAAGACTACGACGAAAAAACCGGAGCCAAAAAAGGAATCTGTTTATGTGGCGCTGCAGGTACAGAGAAAAGACGGCGATGCTTATAATTATATTGATGCAAAAGCAAAACCATACGAAGGAAAGGGAACGCCGGAAAAACCATACCGGTTTTTGTGTACGCCGGAGTGTTATGTAATGGGATCTTACCTGAACCAGCTGATTAAAAAAGAACAGGTGGCGTCGTTTGAAATCTGGAGCGGTAACAGTTATAAGGAAGGCACAATGATGAGCTGCTGGACAGTAGATGGTTCAGAGCAGAAAAGTGTGGATAAGGACTCTAAATGGCTGGTTGCCACACAGGAAGAGTTAGAGGATGAAACTCTGGAAGAAGAGGAAACAGAGGAGGAAGAGGAAGAAGACGAAGAAGAGGATGATTCTGAGGAAGATTCTACGGAGGATATTCCTACCGTAGATGAACTGAATAAGGATATCAGGGAAAAAGAGAGTGAATTAAAGAACCTGGGAATTGATAAGAAGAAGGCGGAACTGGAGCTAGAGAAGCTGACGAAGAGCAAGGATAATGCTACGGTTCTGGCAAGTATTAACGGTGTGGTAGTTTCTGTACACGATCCGCAAAGCCCGCCGGATGATGGTTCTGCTTTTCTGGAAATCGCCGGTTCGGAGGGTATCTATGTCAAAGGAGAGATCAGCGAGCTGCAGTTGGATCAGATTGAAGTGGGACAGGAGATTACTGTAAATTGCTGGAGTACCGGGCAGATGTATCAGGCGGAGATCACAGAGATTTCCCAGTATCCCTCTGAGAGCAGCAGTGGGGGATATTATGGGGAAGGGAATCCGAATGTTTCCAATTATCCATTTACAGCATATATCAAGGACGCTGCCGGACTGAGCAATGGAGAATATGTCGATTTGTCGATTACTCCGGTCAGTACGGGAGAGGAGATGAATTCGATTTATATTGAAAAGGCATATGTAAGAGAAGAAAATGGACAGTCCTACGTATTGAAAGTCGGTGAAGATGATCGTCTGGTGAAACAGTATGTTCAGACAGGAAAGACCTTATACGGATCTTCCATTGAGATCAAGGCAGGTATAAGCGAGGCGGATCGGATTGCGTTCCCGTATGGTAAAACTGCAAAAGAAGGAATCAAAGCAGTGGAATCGTCAGATTATTAAAGGGGGCAAATTATGTTTGAAAATATTCGTTTATCTTTTAAAGGCATCTGGTCCCATAAAATGCGTTCCTTTTTAACCATGCTGGGTATTATTATCGGAATTGCAGCAATTATTGCAATTGTTTCTACTATTCAGGGTACGAATGAACAGATCAAGGAAAATCTGATTGGTTCCGGGGATAATACGGTAACAATTGCATTGTACCAGGGTGATTGGACCTATGAAATGGGGTATGAAGGCTTGCCGGAAGGCGTTCCGGTGATTTCAAAGGATATCCTGCAGCGGATCAGGGAGATCGATCATATCGAAGACGCTTCTGCGTATTTATCCAGACAGGATTATGGCGGTGTGTATTATCTGAATACTGTTTTATCCGGGGGATATGTGATGGGCGTGGATCAGAATTATTTTAATGCTTGTAATTTTGTGATTCAGAGAGGCCGTGGATTTACAGAGAAAGACTACAAAGAATATCATAAAGTGGCATTGCTGGATCAGGATTCTGTCAGTGTATTGTTTGAAGGAGAAGATCCCATTGGAAAGACGATTGAGATCAAGAAAGAGCCTTATATTGTAATTGGAACGGTGGGAAAATCCACGGAATTTGAGCCGGTCATTAACAGCATAGAAGATTATTATACGTATGCGCAGGATTCTGCCGGAAAAGTATATATTCCGGATACTACCTGGCCGATTGTCTATCAGTTTGATGAACCGCAGAATCTGGTTGTAAAAGTGGATGCAACGGACAATATGACAGATGCGGGAAAAGAAAGCGCCAATATATTAAATACGTATTTGTCTACAAGTGACGAGACGATAAAGTACAAAGCGGAAGATTTACTGGAGCAGGCAAGGCAGATACAGGAGCTGGGCGAATCCACCAACAGTATGCTGATCTGGATTGCCGGGATTTCTCTGATTGTCGGCGGAATCGGCGTTATGAATATTATGCTGGTATCCGTTACGGAGCGTACGCAGGAAATCGGCTTGAAAAAAGCAATTGGCGCAAGAAAATCCAATATTTTAGGACAATTTCTGACGGAAGCTTCCGTGCTTACCAGTATGGGCGGAATGCTTGGCGTTATTTCGGGAATTGTGCTGGCGGAAGTGATATCAAGAGTCAGCGAGACTCCGGTTGCAATCAGTGTCCCGGCAGCGCTTGGATCGGTGCTGTTTTCTATGATTATCGGAATTGTGTTTGGAATGCTGCCTTCTTATAAGGCGGCGAATCTGGATCCGATTGATGCGCTGCGGCATGAGTAACTGACATTCACCTCTCTGGCAGATGGTAATATACTGTTAGAGAGGAGGATGCCTTATGAATGATATTATTTTGATGGCTTTAGCGGCAACGGTTGGAACATGGCTTGTAACGGCTTTGGGTGCGGCAACGGTTGTGTTTTTCAAGACGCCGAATACCAGGGCATTGAATCTGATGCTGGGATTTTCGGCAGGAGTAATGCTGGCTGCAAGTTTCTGGTCTTTACTGCAGCCGGCAATTGAACGTGCAGAGAAAGCGCTGGATACGCCTGCGTATCTGGTTGTTACAGCTGGATTTTTGTTCGGCTGTTTTTTTATGTGGGGAGCGGATAAAATTGTGTCCTGTGCCAGGAGCAGGGCAGAGTGTATGCGGGGGAAGCCAGATGAGCGGTTTCATAGAATTCTGATGCTGATTCTTTCAATTACGCTTCATAATATTCCGGAAGGGCTCGCGGTGGGTGTGGCATTTGGTTCTTTGCAGGGCGGCAGATATTCTATGGATCAGCTGATGGGGGCGGTTACCATTGCGGTTGGAATCGGTCTGCAGAATTTCCCGGAGGGAGCGGCTGTTTCGCTTCCTTTACGGCGGGAAGGGTATTCCAGAAAGAAAAGTTTCTGGCTTGGGCAGGCTTCCGGAATGGTGGAACCTGTTGCGGGAGTAATCGGAGCATTACTGGTGGTTCGGATAGAGACGGTTCTGCCGTATGCGCTTTCGTTTGCGGCAGGGGCGATGATACTTGTGGCGGTGCATGAACTGATACCAGAGTGCCAGAAGGAGCAGAGGAAGCAGCCGTATTTTGCGACGATGGGGATTATCTTGGGGTTTGCGGTGATGATGCTGCTGGATGTGATGCTGGGGTAGGGACGGCATGAGATTATAGGTGGTGGTGAAGTGTCCGTCAGAGAGAGGCCGGGGGTCAGGGTTTAATTTGCCAAAGTTCTTGTTATCCAGCCCATAAAATAAGAAGCTGACACTTGTCTATGTTCTTACTATCCAGCATATAAGATAAGAAGTCAGTATTTCCTGAGTTCTCATCATCCCATCTGTAAATTAAGAAACGGGCATTCATCTAAGATGCTGGCATCGCAAAAAATATTTGGCTCTTCCATTTAATCTCCACTCCCGGCATCAGCCAGGGTAAATAATTTGAAAGTCAGCTCAGAGCAGACAGAGAGACGCCTGCTCTGAGCGTCCCCCTTCTAATGCCCCTCCCCTGCCTGCCCGCCCCCTCTCTTTATCCTTTTTTTAGAAAACGTTTATAGTATGGATATTTACAATCTGCACAATCCATTGTATTATAAAAAAGTCTTTTATATCTTTTATCTATTCTATCAAATTATCATACAGAAATCCCATATGTGAAATCAAATACAGGAGGGACGCTGATTGAAGGTAGCGTTTTATGGAGTTGTGCGCCATGTCGGCACAAGTGCAAATATGGCTGTGGTGGCGGCGGGACTTACTTATTATTTTAAGATTCCGGCAGTGATTGGACATGCGCCGGTTGTTTTGGATAAGGCGGCTTGGGAGAAGGAACCTGTGTTTTTGACAGACTGCAGTCCGCCAGGTTATACGGAAGAATCCAGGATGGAGCTGATAGAATCCTGTGATCTTCTGGTGTTGAATGTATCGCTTCCTTATCAGGAATTAGAAGATATCTATGTCAGATATTCACTTGTTCGTAAGAACGTCATTTTTCTTATCGGAAAATATTATCAGGACAAATCCCATGAATTAAAAGGACTGGCCAGACAGTTACGGGTTTCTGCCGGACGGATCTCTGCAATTCCATATCATCCGGCTTTTGAAGCGGCGTATGTCAGGCAGGAGGTTTCCGGTTATATAAAGAGACTGGCGGAAGGTAAGAATAGTTTTTTGGATTTGCAATTTGAAAATCAATTAAAACATGCATTACATACCGTAATGACATATGGAAAGAGAAAAGGAGAATTATTTTATGGATGAAATTTTTAAACAGTATGGATCGACAATTATTACAGTTCTGGCAATTGTTGCGGTAATAGGAATTATTACGCTGGTGATTGGATCGGATACGCAAAGTATTGTATACAAGGCATTTTCTGAATTAATTGGCAACTTTTACAAGACGGCGGGTGGAATTACTCCGTAAAAAGAAGCAGGAGGAGTCTTATGAGGGACAGGAATGTTAAGTCTGTTTTACTGGATGAGGAAAGTTTTGGACCTCTGCTGCCTTTTATTTTGGACGATACGATTACAGATGTCGATTATAACGGGACGGATTTATGGCTGACGGATATTCATAAGGTCAAGGTTAAAGTGGAGTCGCCTTTTGTGACGCAGAAGTTTACGGAGGTTTTTATGAATAAGGTCAGTATGGCAGTTGAGCAGCAGTTTAATCCGGCAAACCCGATTTTAGAGGCAGAGTCAGAGGAGCTGCGGATTACGGCAGTGCATGAATCAGTAACAGGTACTGGCCGGGCATTTTGTATCCGTAAGGCGCCTGCGGTATCGCGGTATAATGCGAACGATCTGATACAGCAGGGGTATTGTGACAGGAAAATTCTGGCGCTTTTGATTAACTGTGTGCTGACAAAGATGAATTTTGTTATATGCGGAGATACCGGGGTGGGAAAGACGGAATTTGCCAAATTTTTATCAGGGTTTATCCGTCCGCAGGACAAGGTGATTACCATTGAGGACAATCCCGAATGGCACTATTCTGAGCTTTATCCGGGAAAGGACTGTATTGCCATTAAAGTGAAAAAAGATCGGGCGGAACAGGGCGGGCGGAGCAATATTACTACGATGAATTATACCAATGCCATCAAAACCTGTCTCAGGCTGAACCCGTCCTGGATTATGCTTTCAGAGGCTCGTTCGAAAGAAGCAAAATCGTTGCTGGAGTGCTGGTCTACCGGAGTAAAGGGGATTACGACGATTCATACGGACAATGTGTTAAAGATTCCGGATCGGTTTATGAATATGATTCAGAATTCCATGGATGCGAATCGGATGATCAATGATATTTATGATTTTATCGATATCGGTATACTGATTCGGATTCGGGAACTGCCGGAGGGCGGCAGCAGAAGATATATTGACCAGATGTGCTTTTTTGACCGGGAAAAAGAACAGAATCATACTTATCTTGTGGTAGATGAAGGTAAAGTGAAATACATACGAATCCCGGATTCGATCTTAAAAAAAATGAATCGGGCAGGCATACAGGAGCCGTTTGGAAATGCTGTAACGGACAGCATTGAGGATTTGTCTGCCGAAAGATTTTAGAAGGAGGGGAACAGGCAGGATGAAAAAAAGATCCGTGCTGTATTATCTGAACCCACGGAACGTATCGGCTGCAGTCGAGCAGTATGGCTATACGTATCATGTAAAAAATACGATTCTTGTGTATTTACTGGTTACGCTTACTTCGGTTATTGCAGGCTGTATTTTTAAGCTGGCTGTGCCGGAGATTCTGGTTGTTGCCGTTAGTGGCATGGCAATGATTCCCAAAGTGATTATTAACAGTTATAAAAATATGTATGAGCAAAAGCGGTTTTCAGATGTAAATATGTATATCGAGCAGATGCTGTACTCCTTTAAAAAAACGCCGAAAATTATCTCAGCCCTGCAGGATGTGGGAAATATTATTTCTAAGGATTCGCCGATGCGGTGTTCCATTCAGGAGGCGATCCGGTATATCCGGTTTGATTACTCGGAGGAACATTCGCTGGATATGGGACTGAAAATCATTGAGTCAAAATACCAGTGCCAGCGGCTTAAGGATGCACATGCGCTGATGTTAAAGACGGAAAAAATAGGCGGCGGTTACGATACTTCTGCCAAAATTCTGCTTTCCGGAAGGGCTGTCTGGGAGACGGAAACCTGCCGGTTTCAAAAAGAATGCAAAAACAGGCAGCGTATGGTTACGATTGCGCTTGTGCTGGTTTGCGGCGTGTGTCTGTTTACACCGCTAGTGATTACAAGGTTTGCTCCGCAGGTGGATATTACGGTTTCACCGGTTTACCGGATGGGTACGGTAATGATGATCCTGATCTGTATGAGAACCTATATCAAAGCCGACAGTATGACTGCTGTTAACTGGCTGCGCAATGAATCCGCACTGTCGGAGGAAGCGCAGGCCAAGCTGTATCAGAAGGTTGTGCGATATGATTTTTCAAGGGAAAAAAGAAAAAGCCTGCTGTGGGCGGTTCCGTTTGCAGGTCTTGGCATATTGTTTCTGACACTGCACTGGAACTATCCGGCTGTATTCGCTTTGTTTGGTTTTTTCATTGCAGTAAACCAGCATAAAATTGGATATCGGCTGGCCAGGAAGCGGTGCAGGGAGGAGATTACAAAAGCGTTTCCCCAATGGCTGATGGAGATTTCTCTTTTGCTGCAGGTGTCCGATAATGTAAATTCCGCGATTGCAAAGTCAAGCGAGGATGCTCCGGCTATATTGCTGGAAGGATTAAGAGAAATGCAAGAGCAGATTATGGAAAATCCGGAATCAAATGAGCCGTATATGAATTTTATGAAAGAATTTAAGCTTCCGGAAGTACAGTCAGCTATGGGAATGCTATATTCAATTTCATCGGGCCGGGGCGGAGATGCCGAAATGCAGATTGATGAGATTTTGTCAAAGAATGCGGCTATGTTGTCACAGAGTGAAAATATGGCAAATGAAAACCGTCTGGCAGCGCTGTACTGGCAGTTTTTACTGCCTTCTATCATTGGCGGGGGAAAACTGGTAGTGGATATGACACTGGTGACCATTGCATTTATGTCAGCGAATTTATACTGAGCGTCAGATTGCTCTGCCTCTAGTATAAATAGAGATTCCGAAAGATTGTTATCGAAAAAAGAAGGAGGAATTCCGATGTCAGTTATTATTAAGTCGTTTATGGGAATATTTTTCTTTGCGCTGGTTATTTTCATTGGGACAGGTCTGATCAGCTATCAGACGGATGTGAACCGGGCGTGCGGGTATAAACAGGATGTGATACAGGAGCTGCAGAACAGCAATTTTTCCCCGTCTGTAGTAAATGCCTGTATCCAGGCAGGCGCAGATCATGCATATGAAGTGACGATTGATATCGCGTCTGAGGATGGTTCCTGCAGTACTTATACACAGGGCCATCCGGCGGTCAGTACGGCAGATGCAATTACAGCATATGTCACAGTTGTGTATAAAAGCAGGCTTCCGTTTCTTGGAATTGAAACATCAAACAGCCTGCGCGGATTTGCAAGATGAAAAGAGGATATAATTCAATTCTTAATTGGAGGGAATATTGTATGGATAGTTTGTTTGAAGATTATGGCGAAGCGATTTTATATATTGTGTCAGCGGTTATGGTTCTTGGGATGATGGCGGCTGTATTGGGCGCATTTACTGCGTTTTAGGAAAGGAAGGAATTGGATGGATGAAGTTTTGAGCCAGAGTGGCGAGCTTTTAATTGGAATGATATCGGCATTTACAGTGATTGGGATTGTTCTGCTTTTGCTGAGCAATACCAACGCCGGAATTTTGCGGAGCTATATGATACATCTGTTAGAAGCGGCCTGTTAGGAGGAATTATGTTAGCTTTCATAAAACAGCATGGCAGGATGATTTTATATTGTGTAGCTGCAGTTTTGGTTCTTGCGATTGCGTTTGGGATTTCTCTGGATGGAAAGAAAGGCATGATTTTGATTGCTGCCCAAAAAGCGGCGGAGCATATGGAAGCTGTGGATATCAGAACAGAAAGGGATGTCAATGCCGTTATGGCAGCAGCAGCGAGACGCAGGCCAAAGATTACATATACTGGTACAAATGCGGTATCTGGAACAGCAGTAAATCTGAAAGAGATGTTTTCTGCTGCAGATGCGGATGGAATATCTGTTGCCGTTGAGATAACGGATGTTCTGGATGTTTCCGGGAAGAGTGTTTTATATGAGACAAAAGAGCAGAGGAAACATAAAACCGGCAAATATGATCCGGAGGGATTTGTATTTTCAACTGCAGGTATTTATACGGTGCATGTAAAAGCTGTGGACAGGGAAAAGAAGGTATCCCGCATGAAATTCAGGCTTCCTGTAACTTGAAAGCAGCTGTGATATATGTGTAATCAATCAGCAGAAAGGATAAGGCATGAAAAAAGCGGCATTTGGAATTGCGTGCGGTTTTATATCTATATTTGTGTTTGTCAGTATGCTAACGCTGTATGGAAGGGCTGTACGCCAGGAAGAAACGAATCATGTTCTGACAGAGGCAATCGATTCCGCACTGGCCGGTGTTATGAGTGAGAATAATTACACAATTGCGGATAATGAGAACTTTATTGCAGATTTTTTAAAAGCGCTGCTGGTACAGGCAAACAGTGATTCGGAGCTTACGGTATCTGTATTGTATGCGGATTATGAATATGGGATTTTATCAGTGGAAATAACGGAAACATTTTTGCATCCGAATGGAACGGAAGGCTCTGTATCAGAAGTAAGGACAGTTATTTTTGACAAGGAGCAGGAAGATCCGGCTGCGGAGCTATGTAAAGTGAGTTTTTATGTGGCGGAGGGAGAACTTTATAAGGAATATGCCTTGCAGAAGGATTCTCTGTGTATGGTTCCGGTTCCGCCCAAAAAAGAAGGAAAACGCTTCCGGCGCTGGCGTTTTATAACCGGAGGCACAGGAGAAGCCGGAAGTGTGGAAGCAGCGTCAAAAACAGGAAGCAGGAATGTGCTTTCGGAAAGAGGAACTCCCTATCAGGTGAGCAGAGATACAAAGCTGATCGCAGTATTTGAATAAGGGAATCTCTGCATCATTGTAATTTCGCCTGGCTTTGGGGGAGACTTAACGCTTTTTTGCAAAGTGGGCAGGTATAGAGCAGCAGCTGAGCAGTTGGAGATTAAGCAATTATAGAAGAATATAATTAAAAAGAGGAGGTATAAGATTGAAGAGATGGCGTCGTTTTATGGCAGGGATTTTGATTGCATCCTTGTTTATTACATCTGCTTCTGCAGGAGTAGTTGCCAGTGAGAAAGCGAGCAAAAAATCAGGGACGGAAGGCAGATTAGAAGCAGAAGACCTGATTGGAGCAGGCAGCAAACCGGAGGAAAAAGGGCAGCTGAACGCAGAAAACCAGTTAGAGATAAAAGAACGGACAGAAGGCGGACAGATCGTAGAGAACCCATCTGAAACAAAAGGATGGACAAAAACAGAAGAACAGCGAAAAACAAAAGAACAGTTGGCGCATCAGTTGGATGCAGCGGATTCTCTGAAAAGAGATGATGTTCCGGATGCAGAAATTACAGATATAACAAAGGCTTCGGATCTGGATTCTTTTGCGGAGGCAGTTATGGAAACAGAGCCGGAATATTCTGCAAGGACAGCAGGCTCTTTTTCTGGGAAGCGTTTAATTGTAAGGAGTGAAAAAGAGTTTGATCCCTGCGGGGCGGATTCGATGATCTGCGGATATGAGAATCTTTTTGTGCTGACCTATGAAACAGAGGAAGATACGAAAAAAGCGTATGAATTATTACAGACAGTTCCGGATTTGTCTGTAGAGCCGGAAAGCCTGTATGATGGAACTGCAAAGCTGGAACGCACATTGCATGGGGAGACGGAACCTGTCACAGGCAGGCAGACAGTTTCATTGGACAGCCGGGATATTTTTGTGGCGGTTCTGGATACCGGATACGATATTCATACATATGGGGGCAGTTATGCGCGGCGGATTGGAAATGGCAGGGATCTGACCGGCCAGGGCACGATTCAGGATGCAAACGGCCATGGAAGCGCTATGGCCAATATTATTCTGGAACATACATCAGACTGTGTAAAAGTAGCTCCGGTAAAAATTGCAGATGAAAGCGGGCGTACTTCTACGCTGAAACTATATCTTGGAATACGATATGCTATGGAACTTAAGGCGGATATTATCCATATCAGTATGAGCGCCCACAAGGCGGCAATGTCAAAACTGGTAGAGCAGGCGATCCGCGAGGCCAGGCAGGCGGGCTGTTTTGTAGTAGTATCTGCAGGAAATGCCGGAGAAAATACTTCGGCATATTCTCCGGCAAATGTAACAGAAGCAATTGCAGTGTCTGCAGTAAATGCAGATGAAACGCGGATGGAGTATTCTAATTATGGAGATACCGTAGATTACTGTGCCTATGGGAGCATACAGGTACATGGATTGCATGGAGAACTTACCAGACCAAAGGGCACATCCGTATCGGCGGCAATTGTATCCGCAATTATCAGTGAAACAAAGGCTTTGCAGAATCAGAGTTCCTGTGAGGAAATCATTGCGTTATTGGATGCAAAGGCAAAAGATCTAGGAACTCCTGGGACAGATGCGTTTTATGGAAAAGGATTGCTGACTTGTCCGGGGCTTGTGCCGGATCATGGGGAGCCAAAGGAAGAAGAAAAGCTGCCGGAATTACTGAGCTGTGACTGGCAGCATCTTTCGGACGAAAGGCTGAATGAACTGCTTGGCGAAAGCCATGAGCTGGTTGTCCGGCAGTTTCTGGACAGGCTTTCGGCAGAAGAGCTGCAGGAGGTTTTACGGCGCGGCAGTATTTTACAGCAGGATCATATCGAAATGATTTGCGGCACAGACGGAGCCATGCAGTACCGGAATGTGGATACGCTGTATAACTATCTGTACAGCGGCCGTCTCGATGAATATGAGGTACAGAAAGTAATCAGCGGAACGTATTATATGTACCTTCAGAATACAACCAGAAAAGTTTATCTAAATACGAATAAAAATACGACAAAGTGTACGCTGAACGTTAAATTTTCCGGGACATCGACCAATCCGGCAGATAATCCGACTATTACCATTTCCGGCACCAGCGCCGGGGCAGTCAGCCTGAAAAATGCAAAAATAGACGGCGTAAAGACGGTTACAGACGAAAACGGGCATCCCAATGCTATTTGCCAGGTAGGCATTACCGGGATTTTGATAAACAAACGGGAGCACAGCAAAGTGATTGGGCTGAAAAAAACGGAGGCATTAGACGATATCTATTCAGACGGCCTGTGGGGCGGCGGTTTCACCAGTTATGGGAACAATAACTGCCAGGATACCAGTACGGTTTGTAAACTGATGGTTGGAATCGGAGATTTGGAGCTTTCCAAAAATAATAAAGTGCAGACATACCAGCTGCAGCTGAAACAGTATACTTACTCTGACTGGAGCCTTTGGAGCAGCTGGAACGTTTTGAAAAAGGCGACCTGTTATCAGGAAGGCTCTAAATCCCACACACATACAAAGACCTGCAGCAACTGTAAAAAGAAAGCGGTTACAGAGACAAAAACAGAATCCATTGCAAGGCTTGCCCATAATTTTGCAAACGCGCCCTGGCAGTATGGGGCAAATAACGGTATAGAAAAAGGCGAGCGGTATCATCAGTGTACCTATTCCTGTGGGACGGCCGGAAACGGATATGATGTCAATCAGACCTGGTGGAAGAAGGACTATCAGTATCTTCAAAAGATTTTCTATCGCTATATGGATACAGCGGGCAATTATCCGGCAAGCTATACCGAATACATAAACAGCTATTATGACGCGGGTTCCTCTGTGCCAGGCTGGAGATATACGGAAACAGATACTTCCGAATACAAGAGGGCAGGGGCAGACCGCTATGCAGCCAGTAAAGCGAATGTAATTTATATTGATGTTCCCCGAAAACAGTACCGTGTGGAATATAACGGAAACGGGGCGGACAGCGGCAAAACTCCCGCACAGTCCGGTATCTATTGCGGGCAGGCGTTTCAGTTAAGACAAAACGGGTTTGTACGGGAGGATTACAAATTTCAGGGATGGAGCAAACAGCCGGATGGAGAAGTGATTCCTTCGGACGCTGTGAAAAATCTGACTTATGTGGATGGCGGAACGGTAACACTGTATGCCAGATGGAAACCAATTGAAATATACGAGATTCTTCTGGACAGCCAGGGAGCGGAATCGAAAGGAACGCAGGCGGTATATGAGAAATACGGCGTAGGATATTATAAAGATAAGAAAGCGAAGCAGCTTTTTGAAGGGAATAAAATTGTGCTGCCGGAGAAAGCAACAGAAGATAAAAGAATACTAAGCGGACGGCGCAGGCAGAAATTTGCGGGATATTATACGAAAAAGCACGGAGCCGGCCATCCGGTTATCAGGCAGGATGGAACACTGATTCCCGATATTGATGCAGTGGGAAATTACAGGTATTTTACAAAGGATAGCGTTATCTATGCGGACTGGCAGGATATGTATGTGATTCAGTTTGATCAGAATCTGACAGAACAAGAACGGAAATTAATTGGTGAACCTGGCGTACTTTGTCCCACAGAGCGCTGGAAAGAAGCAGGCAGTGAAGTTACCATCCAGTATGAAAAAGCAGTGATGCAAAATGAGGATTGGAAGGAGTGTTACCGATTTCTTGGATGGAGTCTGACGCCGAAAATTTCCGGAGTAGATGAAATTCTGTTAAGCGAGGAAAAGCCGGACGGTACGTTTCGCGCAGATCAGGATGTGACGCTTTATGCACAGTGGGATACCAGTTTTTTCGTTTCTTATATTGGAAACGGACAGACAGCAGGAGAGGATCATTCCGATCGGATATCTGCAATTACGGCTCGTTATCGGTTTTGTCCCAATAGTTTTGAAAAAGCAGTGGAAAAACAGACCATGGATATTGCTACCGGACAGATGCAAAATGAGGTGGGAGAACCGTATATGGAGGAAGTGCCCTGTAGTTTTCAGGGATGGGGAATGGGTTCGGATGCTGAGCTTTATACAAAAGACGGCGCGGCGGCAGCCGGCAGTGAGATTCTTACTGCAGCCAGACGAAACGGGCTGTCCTTTGGCGCACCTGCAGCAGATTATGGAGCATCTGGCAAAGTGCGGGCACAACGGAATCCGGAATTTGCAGATATTCCGGCAGAAACGCCGTTTGTCAGCCTGTATGCAATCTGGGATGAATATCCGCAGATTCTGGCAGCAGATTTGTATTTCCCGCTGGCGGATGCGCAAAACGGCGTTTTGACAGAAGCGTATCTGTTAAATCGTGCGGCTGCAAAGGATGAGGAACTAAAGTCGGCCGCCAATGCAGAGGGGATGATGCAGCCTGGTGAAGACGCCAGGAATCAGACTTCGTTTACCATAGCAGATTATCAGGCTTCTGATTTTACCGAAGCTGAGAGTGAGATGATGCTGACCATTACCTACCGTGCCAGTGATCAGGTGGGAAATGTTACGACAAAAATGGTGCATATTTATCTTGTGGATACTGCCGGAACAGAAGAAAAACCTGGAAAAGTGCGCTTTATTTCCAGAAAATATGCAGATACAATTGGAGAAGATTCCATCTGGAGAACAGATGCATATGCAGATAAGCTGGCAAAGGTATTGAATAATAAAAAGACGGGAGAAGAATATACAACAGTGACAGCGGCACAGAAAGCATTTGGGATCAAATCGGTTTTAAAACCGGGAAGCGGTACATGGGATCATGTGCAGCAGATTTGGAAATTCTCACATAAAGAAATACTGGAAATACAAGAGTATGTAAAAACAGCAGGCATAGGCTCCGATCCTTCCGGTTTCCTGAAAAAATTTGGGGACTGCAGGGTATTGTAGCAGGCCATGGGAACTGGCAGGTTCAGACAAGCCAGATTAAGCATATAATATAAAGCTTAACAATTACAGAATCCGCCCTGCAATAAGGCTGCCTTTGGCAAAGGGCGGATTCTCTCTGCAGATAATACGATGGATTTTGGCTGTCTGGCTACAAAACAGCCGAAGTTTGGGCAGTAAAATTAAATGTCTTTTGGTGCAGGAAGCTTCATATAGATTTTTTCAATCCGGTTTTTATCCATTTTTGTTACCTGAAGCAGGATATCTTCTTTGGTAATTGCAATTTCATTTTTTTCTGGAAGATGGTCTAGCAGGCCGATCAGGTAACCGCCTACGGTATCATAATCTTCCGAACGGAAGGGAAGATCCAGTTCATCACAGAGATCGCCTAAGTTCATAGAACCCTGGATATAATATTCCCGATCGTTGATTTTAACCAGAGGATATTCTTCATCGGCATCATATTCATCCCGGATTTCTCCGACGATTTCCTCTAACAGGTCTTCTAATGTGATCATTCCGGCAGTGACGCCGTACTCGTCCAGGACAATAGCGATATTGATGGAGTTTTTCTGCATTTCCAGAAAAAGCTCGGAAGTATTTTTGTGCTCATAGGTAAAGTAAGGCTCCCGAATCAGATCCCGGATATGGAAATGCACCGGATCGTTACATAACAGCAGATCTTTCATATTTATAATGCCCACGACATTATCTGTGCTCTCTTCATATACGGGAAGCCTGGTAAATTTATCTTCACGGAAAATTTCAATCAGTTCCGGATAGGTATTATCTAACTGGGCAAACGTCATATCAATTCTGGGAATCATAATTTCCTTAGCCTGGGAGTCGCCGAAATCAAACATATTGTTGATCATTTTATGTTCTGAATTTTCCAGGACGCCGGTTTCGTGCCCGACATCTACAATGGTTTTAAATTCATCTTCTGTCATAGCGGATTTCCTTGCATGGGGATCGACACGCAGCAATTTCAAAAACCCCATGGAAAGCTGGTTGACAATATAAATAACCGGGGTCAGAAGGTACATCAGCCCATAGATTACAGAAGAATAGGCAAGCGAAATCTGATCCGCATAGATAGTAGCAAGTGTCTTTGGTGAAATTTCTCCGAAAATCAGGATAAGAAGCGTCAGGACTCCGGTTGCGATACCGGCTCCCATACTGCCAAAAAGCTTAATTGCAAGCGTTGTGGCAATTGAGGAAGCAGACAGATTTACAATATTATTGCCAATCAAAATAGCGCTCAGCATTTTATGCATATCATCCGTTATGGTAAGGACACGCGCCGCTTTCTTACTGCCGCTTTCTGCCAGTGTGCGCATACGGATGCGGCTGGTAGTCGTAAAAGCTGTCTCTGCAGAAGAAAAAAAAGCTGACAGCAACAGAAGAACAACCAAAACAATAAGCTGCGTTATAGATGTAGTACTCAACGAAATTACCTCAACTTTCTGTAAATAAATCAATTGTACCCTAAATTTTACAGATTTTACCGAACGCGTCAATATAGAATGCAAATTCTTTATAGATTTTTAAGCTTTCCTCTGTTGTGGGGCTGTGTTATAATAAAAAAGAATATTATTATGATAAAAACGAGTTAAAAAATCATTGGAGGAATCATTATGAAATTAGCAGAAATTGTAAAGGAAAGATTGGACAAAACAATCCAGGATTGCACCAACGAAGAATTGTATTACGCATTGTTGGAAATGACAAAAAAGATGGCCAAGAATAAGGAGAGTGAACGTGGAAAGAAAAAACTCTACTATATCTCTGCAGAATTTCTGATTGGTAAATTATTATCCAACAACCTGATTAATCTTGGAATTTATGACGATGTGAAGAACGTATTAGAGGAGAACGGTAAGAGCTTAAGCGAAATTGAAGATATCGAGCCGGAACCTTCTCTGGGAAATGGCGGACTTGGAAGGCTTGCGGCATGTTTTCTGGATTCCATTGCAACGCTTGGGTTAAACGGAGACGGGATTGGCTTAAATTATCACTATGGCCTGTTTAAACAGGTCTTTGATCATAATCTGCAGCTGGAGACGCCCAATCCATGGATGGAAAAAGAGAGCTGGCTTACAAAAACAGATCGGGTTTACCCGATTCAGTTCGGCGGATTTACCTTACAGTCGAGAATGTACGATATTGATGTAACCGGTTATGACAGCCGTACCACCAAGCTGCATTTATTTGATGTGGAATCGGTGGATGAGAGCCTGGTAGACGGTTCCGGCATTGATTTTGATAAAGAAAATATTGCCAGGAATTTAACTCTGTTCTTGTATCCGGATGACAGTGATGACGCGGGAAGGCTGCTTCGGGTATACCAGCAGTATTTTATGGTAAGCAGCGGGGCAAGACTGATTCTCGAAGAAGTAAAAGAACGGGGCGGAAGCCTGAAAGAACTTCCGGACTATGCTACCATTCAGATTAACGATACCCATCCTACCATGGTGATTCCGGAGCTGATCCGTCTTTTAATGGAGCAGGGCATGTTAATGGATGAAGCAATTGAAATTGTTTCAAAAACCTGTGCATATACCAATCATACCATTCTTGCGGAAGCACTGGAAAAATGGCCGCTTGCTTATCTGGAGAAAGCAGTTCCCCAGTTAATGCCGATTATCCATGAGCTGAATAACCGCGTGATGCAGAAGTATACGGATGAATCAGTATATATTATTGATAAAGAGGAACGGGTGCATATGGCGCATATCGATATCCATTACGGTTACAGTGTTAACGGCGTTGCATATCTGCATACAGAGATTTTAAAAAATTCCGAGTTAAATAATTTTTATAAAATTTATCCTGAGAAATTCAATAATAAGACCAATGGAATTACATTCCGCCGCTGGCTGCTGCACTGCAACCCGAAGCTGACTGCTTTGATCGAAGAGCTGATTGGCCCTGGTTTTAAAAAAGACGCAATGGAACTGGAAAAACTGGGAGCATTTGTAAATGATGATGCTGTACTGGATCGTCTGCTGGGTGTAAAAACAGCCTGCAAGCAGGAATTAAAAGACTATCTGAAACATACGCAGGGGATTGATCTGAATGCGGATTCTATTTTTGATATTCAGATTAAACGCCTTCATGAGTACAAACGGCAGCAGATGAATGCGCTTTATGTGATTCACAAATACTTTGAAATCAAAGAAGGGAAAAAGCCTTCTACGCCGATTACAGTTCTTTTTGGCGCAAAAGCAGCTCCGGCTTATATTATTGCAAAGGATATTATTCATCTGATCCTCTGCCTGCAGCAGCTGATTGAAAACGATCCGGAGGTTTCCCCATACTTAAAAGTAGTTATGGTGGAGAATTACAATGTTACACTGGCGGAGAAACTGATTCCGGCGGCAGATATTCATGAGCAGATTTCCTTGGCTTCCAAAGAAGCCAGCGGAACAGGCAATATGAAATTTATGCTAAACGGTGCGGTTGCGCTTGGTACCATGGATGGCGCAAATGTAGAAATCGCAGAGCTGGTGGGAGAAGATAATATTTATATTTTTGGAGAGTCAAGCGATGCGGTGATTGAGCACTATGAAAAGGCTGACTATGTTTCCAAGGATTTCTATGATAAGGATAAAGAGATTAAGCGCGCCGTGGACTTTATTGTAAGTGATGAAATGCTTGCAATTGGGCAGAAAGAGAATTTAGAACGGCTTTATAAGGAATTGCTGGTAAAAGACTGGTTTATGACATTGCTGGATTTCAAATCTTATGTGGAAGCGAAGGAGAATGCGCTGAAAGAATACGAAGATCGGAAGGCATGGGCAAAGAAAATGCTGATCAATATTAGTAAAGCAGGATTTTTCTCATCCGACAGGACGATTGCACAGTATAATGATGAGGTGTGGAAGCTGGATTCATCTTTGGCATAAGATAGGAATACAGTTTGATAGTTGTGAAATGGCACAATTTTATAATTTGGTGAAACCTGTGGAAATCTGCTGCAGATTGGTATTTGTACAGTAATTGTTCTGCAGTCAGATTGCGCGGGTTTCATAACCGACATTTTGAGCGAGCGCGTATTTAAAGTGAGAATTAAATGATTGTGAAATACTGTAAGCTGGCAGTTTTGCAGTCATCGAAAGAAAATTTTAAGTAAGGAGCAGACAGAATATGAAACGTATGGGGAAAAGAATACGAAAAAAATGCGGGAAAATTATCAGCTTTATGCTTGTAGCAGCTATGATATGTACAGCGATTGGCATTGTTCCGGCGCATGTGCGTGCAGAAGAGACAAATCCATGGGACAATGTGTCGGCAGCGGATTGGATGGCGAATTTGGATGATAATCTGAAGATAACACAGATTAACCTGCCAGGGACACATGATAGTGGGACAAAAAATGTGAACTTTGTTTCATCAGCTCAGTGTCAGGATACGACGATACTGCAGCAATTAGAAATGGGAATTCGTTTTTTAGACATCCGCTTAAAGGCAAACAGTGATAAGTCATTAAAAGTCGTTCATGGAACTCTTGCAGATTGTAACCTGACATTAGATGCCGTACTGAAAGACTGCTATGATTTTTTGGATACACATAAAACAGAGACAATTATTATGTGCATGAAAAAGGATGCTGGAGATGAGACAGAAGCTCAGATTCAGGAATATGTTCAGGATTATATTGACAGAAATGCCTCATACTGGTCTTTACAGAATGGCAAATCTGATTTAAAGGATGTCCGGGGTAAAATTGTACTGGCCAGACGGTATAAAGATGAAAATGGCTATGGGGATCAAAAAAATGGATTGAACTTTAGTTCCTGGAAGGATCAGGGCGGCAAAACTGCAGATACGCCGCCTTATGTAAAAAGCCAGGTAACAGGGCTTACAGCTTTATGGATACAGGACTGGTATAAGCTTGCTGCGGCTGAAAAATGGGAAGCAGTAAAAGCAGGGTTAGATACGCCGCCAGACGCGAATAATCGTGCAAATGCATATTTTCTGAATTTTTTAAGTTCAGCCGGAACTTCATTGACAGGAAATCCAAAATCAGTTGCGAATAGTGTAAATCCTAATTTTTTGCAGTACTCTATGGAACAGGGAAAAGCTTATGGCTGGATTATCATGGATTTTGCCACAGAAGAGCTTGCGAGACATGTTTTTGAAACTAATATTTATATAAAGAAAGACAAAGATTATGTTAAGGAGACTATAGCTGCAGTAACCGTCCCCGATATCCTGGAATCCGATCTTCTTTTACCAACAACGGGAGAAGCGGCAGGTGCGGGAAAAGACACTTCTATTACATGGAGTTGTGAGGAACATCCGGAACTTATTAAAACATATGGCTCAGAAACCTGGCTTGTGCGTCCTGTCTCCGGTAATGTTGTAGTAAACATAACGGCAAAAGTTTCTTTTGGCAATTACTCTGAAGATAAGGTATTTTCTTCCATTACATTAAAACAGGCAGGTGTGGATTTTGAAGCGCTGAGAACAGCTATTTCAAAAGCAAATCAGATTTGTAATCAGGCAGCAAACGCCAAGTACAATCTATCGGCATTAAAATCTGCCATTGCGTCTGCAGAAGAGCTTTTGAAAAACAATAACGCTACAGCCGAGCAGATAAACGAGACAGCGGAAAGTTTAAATGCAGCGTCATCCGGCAGTTTTGAATTGAAAAACACAGATCAGCTAAAGGAGAATTTACTTGGCTGGTACCCATTAACAGCTGACAGCAATGATATATCCGGCAAAAATAATCATGGCACGGCAAAAGGAGTTACATACAGCAGTGAAAATGGAGCAGCGTTCTCTGGCGGAAATTCATTTAGCAGCTATATTTCATTGCCGCCGGCTATGTTTAACAGAACAGCGGAGAATGACAGCATGACAATTTCATTCTGGGTTAAGGATAATCAGGGGGAGAAGAGCAATGTATTTGGATTTGGTGCAAGTACAGCCTGCAGTTCCGGCAAACACTTTATTGTAAATACGAATAGCAGTAAAAATATTTTAATCAGTGCATGCCCAAATGGATGGGGATCAGATCCTTCTAATATTACAACAGCAGCGCCTGCATCCGGTACATGGTTTCATCTGACAATCGTGATGGAAGGAAAGACTTATACCGTATACAAAGACGGTAAAAAAGTAAATTCCATAACAGAGGATTTTTCACCTGCTGAAATGGGCACAAATATATTTGCATATATAGGAAATGCCGTTTATGCACATAATCCATACGGTGGGGATAAGGATTTTAAGGGCAACGTAAAAGATTTCCGCATATACGACTGCGCAATCGCCGCAGAACAGGCGGCAGAGCTATATAGTTACAAAGAACAGACAAAAGAAAACCTGATAGCAGATTTGACGGAGACTCTCGCGCTGGATTATGAAGTAAACGAAGATGGAAGCCTGCAGTTATATGTGACAAATGATTCTTTGGATCTTCCGGCTGAATACGGGGATTCCACGGCGATTTCATGGGATTCATCCAACCCGAATATCATCAATCCGGAAACAGGAGCCGTAACAATACCAGATACCGGGACAGAAGATATTACTCTGACAGCAACTATTACATTTGAAAATGGTGAGAAACTGGAAGTAATATTCCATTGTTCTGTATTTGAGAGAAATAATTCTATTGATATATCAGCTTTAAAAACAGCGATAGCAGAAATCGAACAGGAGCTGAAATCCCTCAGAGAGACGGACTATACAGTTTCAAGCTGGCAGGCTTTACAGGAAGCAATTGCAGATGCAAAGCAGCAGGTGTTTAAACCAGTAAGCGCAGAAGATGTAGAAGATGCAAAATTGAATTTACAGGAAAAGAAAGCCGCATTGTCGCTGCTTGGCGATAAGACAGCCTTAAATACCCTGATTCAGACGGCAAATGCATTAAACAAGGCAGAATATACAACAGAAAGCTGGCAGAATTTTTCAGCAGCCCTGAATGCCGCAAACGAAACGGCTGCAGACAGTGATGCGTCACAGGACGATGTAGAACATGCAAAAAATGCACTTCAGGAAGCTGTCAATGCACTTGTAAAAATGGAGTATACCATAACGTTTGATGCGGATAATGGCAGTGAAGCAACGGTTGTTTCGGTGGTAACGGGTAATAAAGTCACGAAACCGGAAGCTCCGCATAAAGAAGGGTATACATTCGCAGGCTGGTATGTGGAAGGCTCAGAAACAGAATTTGATTTTACTGCACCGATTACCGGCGATACCACATTAATAGCAAAGTGGACGGAAAAGCAGCAGCCGGGCGATCCTGCGATTGATACATCGGATTTAGAAACCGTGATAGCGGATATTGAACAGGAGCTAAAATCACTCAAAGAGGAGGATTATACAGTTTCAAGCTGGCGGGCTCTGCAGAAGGCTGTTGAAGATGCAAAGCGGCAGGTGTCAGAACCGACAAGCACGGAAGATGTGGAGTATGCCAAATCGAATTTGCAGGAGAAGAAAGCTGCATTAGCGCTGCTTGGAGATAAGACAGCCCTGAATGATCTGATTCAAACGGCGGGTGCCTTTCATCAGGCAGAGTATACAACAGAAAGCTGGCAGAATGTTTTAGCAGCCTTAGAAAACGCGAAAGAAACAGCTGCAGACAGCGATGCGTCACAGGATGATGTGGATAGCGCAAAAAATGCCCTGCAGGAAGCATTGGATTCGCTTGAAAAACTGACGTATGCCATAACGTTTGATGCGGATAATGGCAGTGAAGCAACGGTTGTTTCGGTAAAAACAGGAAATAGAGTTGCGAAACCAGAAAATCCACAGAAAGAAGGGTATACATTTGCAGGCTGGTATCTGGAAGGATCAAAGGCAGAATTTGATTTTCAGACACTGATTACCAGTGACATTACATTAAAAGCAAAATGGACAGTAAAACAGAATCCAGATGGTTCTGGAAGCAATAACCCTAGCAGCGGTTCTGAAAACAATAAACCCGGAATCGGTTCCGGAGATGTGAATACCAGTCCGATATCCATTGCGCAGGCAAAGGTAACTGTTGCCAAAGCAGTTTATAACGGCAAACAGCAAAAGCCCAAAGTATCTGTCACCTACCAGGGAACTGCGCTGGTACAGAACCAGGATTACACGGTTTCCTACAGCAATTCTAAAAAAGTTGGGCAGGGAACGGTAACAGTAAAAGGAATTGGCAAATACAATCATGTCCGGACAGTAAAATTTAATATCCTGCCCAAGAAGAATAAAGTATCAAAGCTTACAAATAAATCCGGCAGAAAATTGGCTGTAAAATTCAGCAAATCTGTCGGTGCAAAAGGGTATATCGTATATTATGCTACAAATCAAACATTCAAATCCGCAAAAAAAATAAAAACAACAAAAACAACCTGCACCCTGAAGGGATTAAAGAAAGGCAAGACCTATTATATCAGGGTTCGCGCCTATGCAAAAGCAGGCGGAAAGACAGTATACAGCGATTACAGTAAAACGGTAAAGAAAAAGATAAAAAAATAGCACAGAAAATGCGCGTAACAGCTCAGCCTGCAACTGCGCAATTAGCAGTCAATTACGCAAAACATCCAGGAATCCGCACCTTTTCGTAGGCAAACTGAACATGGGGCGGATTCCATAACAGGGAAGCCAGAAGGCTGAACTGTTATAAATGCGATGAGAATGGAATAATGTGGTTGCAGCGCATGTAGGAGTATGATAGAATATTGCTGTCGAAAATAAAGCAGAGTAGGGTCCGATGCGTTAAGTGTCATGTGAACGGGGAGTTGTCACATGAACGAAAAGAGTTTTGAATCTTGCGGTACCGGACCCGCATCCCGCTGCTGCGTATAAAGGTGGTTATCCTTCTGGCGGTGGCATTTAGGATCGACGAAAAATGCACAGAGAAAGGAGGAAAAACCATGCAGACAAAAGTGAGCGTCAAGTCAGTTTCATTTATGGGAATTCTAGTCGCAATGGAAATTATACTGGCTCGGTTTTCTGTCCACACATGGAACCTGAAGATTGGATTCAGTTTTGTACCGATTGTCGTGGCAGCTATTTTATATGGCCCGATCCAGGGCGGATTGGTTGCGGCAGTGGGCGATGTAATTTCAGCTGTTTTGTTTCCG
>CAJUPF010000047.1 GCA_910588565.1 uncultured Lachnospiraceae bacterium | reverse complement strand
AATTCTCTTGGTCTTTGAATCTTTCAAGGTTATTTCACTGTTCAGTTATCAATGTGCTCTTATACGCTTCTTTGAATGTATTTTGTTGCGCTCATCTCAGCGCTTGTACATTCTACCATAACTTGTATATCTTGTCAACAACTTTTTTATTTTTTTCAAATTTCTTTGTTGTTGGTTTTTGTCGCTTTTCTGCGACAGCTAGATTATATTATCATAACTTCCATTGTTTGTCAACAACTTTTTTTATTTAATTTTTCTAGCGAACGGAGAAGGAGGGATTTGAACCCTCGCGCCGCTGTTAACGACCTGCACCCTTTCCAGGGGTGTCCCTTCGGCCAGCTTGGGTACTTCTCCAGAGCTGCTCGAACACGAGCTATATTTATTTCATATTTTTACATAGAAAAAGAATTCTCTCGAATTCTTCTCTACGGCATCTCTGCCAAACGGAGAGGATGGGATTCGAACCCATGTGCCCTTGCGGACAAACGGTTTTCAAGACCGCCTCGTTATGACCACTTCGATACTTCTCCACAAAATTTCAATCGCCTAATGAATCAGCGCAAAAACGATTCTATCATTATATCTATATGTTTGTCAATATCTTTTTTCTATTTTTTCCAATTTTTTTTATTTTTCCATTATATTTCACACCAACGCCAGTTTTTGCAGGTACTTCTCATCATCTGGTGTAAACTGCAACGGGCAGCTGTTACTCTAATTGAATATGCATCATTGCTTCTGCAATAACGATATCTTCCGGAGTTGTGATTTTAATATTCCGATAGCTGCCCTGTATCAGCTTAACTTTGGTATGCATTGCATATTCTATTACCATGGCATCATCTGTGATTCCTCTGGGATGTTGTTCAAGTATTTTTTGATAGGCTTGTACAATAAGCGGATAGGAAAATGACTGAGGTGTCTGTATCTGCCATAGTGTTTCCCTTGGAGGAGTCTGGACAGCAAATTTCTCATCATCTGCGATTTTGATGGTATCTTTTACCGGCATTCCAATTACACATGCACTATATGTTCTGACAGCAGTGACAGAGTCTTCTATCATAGTCTGTGTCAGCATAGGCCTTGCGCCATCATGAATCAGTATATAGCTGCATGGTTCTGCTGCCAGAAGTCCCGAATAAACGGAATTCCAGCGTTCCTGCCCGCCTGGCACGATTTTTGTCACTTTGTCTAAATTGTATTTGTGGACAAGCTCGGTCCGGCAGTATTCGGCTTCATTTGTTACTAATATAATCTCATCTACACAGCTGTCCTGAAAGGTTTGCAGGGAATAATACAAAATAGGCCTGCCTGCCAGCAGCATATACTGCTTTTTGCAGTTTCCGCCCATACGTCTGCCGCTTCCTCCAGCAAGTACAATCGCTTTTATCATTTCTTTTGGCATTATCGTTCTCCTAATTTCAGGTTGGGGACGGCATTCAGATCCAGGCCGGATCGTATGCCAGCCATAAAATCGTAATAAGCTGCCGCTCCAATCATAGCCGCATTATCTGTACAGAGAACCGGAGACGGACAGTAAAATAATACATCCTGTTTTTCACAGACTTCTTTTACCGCTGATCTGAATGTCTGGTTGGAAGCAACGCCGCCGGCAATTGCAAATTTCTTCATACCTGTCTCCTGCAGCGCCTTCCCTATGTTTCCGGTCAATACATCAATAACGGCCTGCTGAAACGATGCTGCCACATCCGCCTGTACGATCTCTTCTCCCCTCATTTTACAGCCGTTTAAATAATTAAGTACCGCTGATTTCATGCCACTGAAACTGAAATGATAGGATTCGCCCGCCACATGGGCTCTTGGAAACTTTATGGCATTTGGATTGCCTTCATGGGAAGCTTTTTCTATTTTGGGGCCTCCCGGATAGCCTAATCCAATTGCACGGGCTACTTTATCAAAGGCTTCGCCTGCCGCATCGTCAACTGTCCTGCCTAAAACTTCATATGCTCCGTAGTCAAGTACTTTCACCATATGCGTATGGCCGCCGGATACAACCAAACATAAAAATGGCGGCTCCAACTCTTTATGTTCTATATAATTGGCGCTGATATGCCCTTCAATATGATGTACACCGACTAGGGGGATATTTCTGGCATAACTGATTGCCTTGGCTTCCGCAACGCCCACCAAAAGGGCTCCTACTAAGCCAGGGCCATACGTCACTCCGATTGCATCGATATCTTCCAGGGTCATATCCGCCTGGTTCAGAGCCTCAGTAATTACCTGATTGATTTTTTCGATATGTTTTCTGGAGGCAATCTCTGGTACTACGCCTCCATATATTGTATGCAGTGCAATCTGGGAAGAAATAATATTAGAACGTACCTCGCGTCCGTTTACCACGACTGCAGCAGCTGTCTCATCACAGGAGCTTTCAATTGCCAGAATACATATTTCATTCTGATTCGTCATCTTCTACCGTAACTCCTTCCTGTAATTCAAATGCCAGTATTTTCCAATTTCCATCCTCATCTTTGCGAAGCACATATCTTTGGCTGCTTTTTGAAAATCCTTCTGTATCCCGTACAAAGTAAGACGAAGTAACATAAGCGCATTCCCTTCCATCAATTACCGTCTCTTCCACTTCATTTGTATCACAGACAGAAGCATTATTGATCGTTCGTTTTCTGGCACGGTAAGTTTCTACTTCTGCTTTTACCTGCAGATAATACTGCTCAGCCGGATTATTATCCGCCAGCTCCTGATCCATCAACGCAATTGCCTGGTTCGCAAGTTTTTCAAACTCTTCTTCTGTATATTCCTCATTATAATAGCAGCATAAAATCCGGTTATAGAGCTTTACTACTTCTCTTGGAGTTGCGGGATAGGAAGAGCCGCTGAAATCTTTTAAGATCACTTTCTGCACCTCTGTCAGATCCGTGGATTCTGCAGCTGTGTCCTTATTTGAAATATAATAGTAATATCCTACTACCAGACTGATGCAAATAACTCCAATTACAATCGTTCGGGCTGCTTTCATTTGCAATTCCTCCTTTACTGCTCTTCACAAAAATCCAGTTCTACTGTACGGCCGTCATATCCCAGGCTTGCCTGTTCAAATATTGTCCTGACCTGCGGCATATAGCTTTCCGCATGTACCAAGGAAGGGCTAAAATGCGTCAGCCAAAGTTCTTTTACAGCAGCTTTCTTAGCAAGTTCCGCCGCTTCATAAAAAGTCATATGTTTATACTGTTTTGCTTTTGCGAGCTTTTCTTTTTCTGCATACATACCCTCACAGATAAATAAATCCGAATCTGCGGCTGCAGCCTCAATCCCTTCTGTGGGCCTTGTGTCTGTACAGTACGTAACTTTGATTCCTTTCCGGGGCGGGCCTAATACCATGTCCGGCGTATAGATTCCATCCTCTCCCTCCACCGTCTGCCCATGCTGCAAAAGATTCCAGAATTTCTGCGGTATCCCGTTCTCTTTGGCTTTTTCCACATAAAACCTTCCGGCACGCGGTATTTCTATCGTGTATCCATAACACGCGATATTATGATTCACCCGAAATGCACGAATCTGATACCCATTCAGTTCAAACTCCTCCATGGGAGCATTTAATTCCATATAACGGATTTCAAACGGAAGCTCCGGCGCAATCACACGAAGCGCTCCCACCACCCGTTCTAACCCCCTTGGCCCTATCATTGTCAGTGGTTCTGTCCGTTCTGCATTTCCCATGGTAAGCAAAAGCCCCGGCAATCCGCTGATATGATCTGCATGGTAATGTGTAAAACATATAGTATCAATTGGTTTAAAGCTAAATCCCTGCTCCTTGATTGCAATCTGAGTCCCTTCTCCGCAGTCAATTAACAGACTGCTGCCATTGAATCTCGCCAGCATTGCTGTCAGCTTGCGATATGGCAGGGGCATCATTCCCGCGGTTCCCAGTAAACATACATCTAACATAGTTTCTCCTAATCTACTCTGTTATTTTTTGTGACTGCCCAGCCTGCAGCTGTACACTTGCCACACCATCCGCAGCCAGCAAAGCCCGGCAGTCCAGTTCTACAACCAGAAATCCATAGGCTGCATCGCTGTATTCTGCTGTATATCTCACAAACGATTGTGCATGGCTCCGCTGCCAATTTCCTAATTTTTACCGGCACATACAGTAAGCATCCTCATGGGTCTCCTGATAATAGTCTTTCCGGATTCCCTGTCGTATAAATCCATGTTTTTCATATAAATGAATCGCTGCGGTATTGGATACTCTCACTTCCAGAAAAAAATGCTCTATCCCGTTTCGTATGCCTTCTTCCAGCAAAGCAGTAAGAAGCAAATCGCCTATGCCTTGCCCGCGATATTCTGATTCGACAGCCACATTGATAATCTCTCCTTCGTCTGCAGCCATATACAGGCCACAGTACCCCAATATGCAGCCTTCTTCTTCGGCAAGCAGAAAACAGGTATTGTCCATAAGCAATGCATCTGCAAATGCCTGCCTGCTCCAGGGCTTTGTAAATGCGGAAGCTGCAATTTCCGCAATGCGATCCAAATCTGCTTCTGTCATTTTTCTAATCTGTGGCATTCTCTTTCTCCATCCGCTCCCGTTCTGCCTGGGAAAGTCTTAAATATTCCGGTTTGTGTTCTGCTGCGCCTATCAGCTTCCCTTCTATATAGTACTGTTCTGCAAGCGCTGCAGCCGCCCCGGCTCTCTGTTTATTTAAATGGGGCAAAGCAAACGTATATGGCGCCTTTATCTGTTCTTGAATATAGTTGCGGAATACAGGAACACCATCCCCCAAAAACACAATTGGTTCTCCGATATGATTTATTTCGGCTATTATCGTCCCAATATCAACCGCACACTGCACTTTCAGGATTTTCATCTGATTGCCGTCAAAACGGTACAGTCCGGTGTAAGTCTGATTTCTTCTGGCATCCATCAACGGGCAAACTATGTCCCGATGCCCGCACAGATTGTATGCCAGCGCATCTACAGTTGGAACAGATATCACCGGTTTATCCAATGCCAGCGCCAGACCTTTGGCTGTTGCCGATCCGATCCTAAGGCCGGTAAAAGAACCTGGTCCTGCCACAACAGCAATCGCATCTAATGCCGTTAAATCCAGTTCAATCATTTTGGCCATTTCATCCAGCATAGGCAAAAGGGTCTGGGAATGTGTCTTTTTATAATTCATCGTAAATTCTCCCAGCAGATTCTCATCTTCCACCACAGCCACGCTTGCCACAAGGCCGGAACTGTCAATTGCTAATATCTTCATAAATTGTTACCCCTCTATGTCTGTGATTGTAATCTTCCGGTAGTCAAAACCTTTTTCCAGATCTTTTTCTATCAGAATATCTTTGCGGCAGCCGGGAAGAAGCTCTTCAATGAGATTGGCCCATTCTATTATACTCAGCCCCTCGCCATAAAAATAGTCTTCGTATCCAATTTCTTCCATCTCTTCAATATCGCCGATTCTGTATACATCAAAATGATAAAACGGAATTCTGCCGTCTTCATACACCTGTACAATGGTAAATGTCGGGCTGTTCACAGGCTCTGTAATTCCAAGACCCGCGGCAATTCCTTTGGTAAAAACAGTTTTTCCAACGCCTAAATCGCCAATTAAAGTATAGACATCCCCGGCTTTTGCCGATTCACCCATCTGTCTGCCCAGGCGTTCTGTTTCTTCCTGGGAATATGTCTCATAGATTGTCTTCATAAGTTCCTCCTTCTGACGCATTTGCTGTATCGTCAGGGCAAATTGGGAAGTAGCCAAACTGATACATTTACTTCATTTTAAATCTGAACTTTGGTACATTTGCAGCGGCAATCTGCCGTATCGTATCGTATTCTTCCGCAATCTGGCTTCTGGGAATAATATAGGCATTGATGCGGTTGCTGTATATCAGCACATTATGCCTGGTAGAGATAACCTTGTACACCTGTTCCCAGGGCAAATCCGCCGATGCTTCCTTTTGGGAAGTATGGATTCCGGTTTCATCAATACGATAATGCAGCGCATTTTGCAAAACATCCGAAGTCAGCACCTGCCGCTTTGAACGCAAATAGAGATTTACAGGAACATACAGCAAAAACAAAACGCCAAACCCGGCATATAGTATCGTGTTCATCAGCTCTACCGATCCATATGTGTAAACCGCAGCAGCAAAACACAACACCGCTATTATAATAGAAGTAATTCCCTGACTCCCGGTATAAGTATGATGCATACTGAAATAATACATATCTTTACTGTTTAACGTAATATCAAATTCTGTCTTCATACAAGCCTCCTGTCCGTTTCCGTCTGAAAAAGTATAGCATTGTTTGCCCAATTTCTCAAGCATTGTCGAATATCATTTTTCTGACTTTTTCCATTTTGCTTATTTATAGTTTCACATTTGAAATGTCAATATATTTCTTCTTCTTTTTTCCTGCAAATTCATCTTTATTGCAATTATACAAAACAATCGTTCTTTTTTGAAAAATGTGTAAACAAGCCTAACTCTGTCTATTTTTGTGGATAATGTGGATAAGTTGGTGTATAACTCCATTTCCTTCTGTTTTTCAGCGGTTAATTATGTGGATAACTTTCCACACTCTTCCACAACAATTCGACAGTGTTTCGACAGCTTCCTACATTTTGTACAATTTGAATAAATCAAATCTTGGGGTTTTCTGTCGGATTTTTGCAGGATCGCGCTTTTATCTTTCAATTGTCGGTAAAAATTACAGCGTGGAAAAAGCTTTGTGTGGAATATGACCCGTGCGTCAACATTTATAATAATTATTCTTTTGTATGAAATTTAATATAGCGTGCGCTTACCATGTATATCATGCAAAAATAACACAAACACAGAGCCAAAAAACAAACCATAAAACCACCCATGGATTTTACAGTCAGACTGCAGATAGATGTAGAATATACCAGACTTAGCTTATGGTTTATAAACGGCGCTGCTGTCAGAAGAACAACAAAAGACATAAGCGTTGGCAAAAACAGCCGTACAAGCGTCTGTCTGTAAAGCAATATTTTTAGCTCAGACTGGTTTTTCCCCATGCAAAACAGAAGCCTGAAATTCCTTACTTCGCTTTTCAGCCCAATCATCTGCAGCAATGAACTGACAAAAAAATAGATAGTCATAAAAATAATGCAAATACTAATTTGCAAAAATCCCATCCACTTCTGCCCGGCCTGTTCAAAAACAGGAAAATCCGGATTCAGCAGCAGCATTCCAAACACAAAGGAAACTGCCGAAAAAATCAAACAGACACAAAAAATTGTATTAATATTTGCACTTGTCTTTGAACCTGTGGTCATTTGGGCGATTTGGTACAGCCGGTTTCCCTGATACAAAGCGTCTGCCTGTGACAAGCGCAAAGAGGAACTCATAGCAAACAACCATTTATAAAATGAAAAAACACATAGCAGCATCGGCACCGAAACGAATGAAATGGAGGCCAACATTATCTCATCCGACATAAAGGAAATCCCAAACAACAATGCTATATAGCAGAAATAACCGATCGCAAACATCCCACCCCAAAAGAACTTTTTGTCTGCTCTAAGAGGTTGATTACGCTGCTTTTCACTTATAAGCTGCACAATCTGCATTTTATATATGTTTCGTTTCATAAAAAGTACTGACAGGACTTCTACGCTGCAAAAATAGGCCAGCGTCTGTAAAACGCTTTTTATAATCATTTGGAATATGCTTTGCTCTCCCGCTCCCTGCAGAACCGAAAAACAGCAAACAGAGAATATCCCCGCACCAAAAACTACGCCTGAGAAAAAACATACCAGTCCTATTAGAAGCAATTCACACAGGAATACGAAGGATAGTTTTTCCTTTTCCATTCCCAGCAACATATAAGTGGCAAACTCCTTCGCCCTTTGTTTTACGATAAAACAATTGATATAGTTTACGAATACCACCATAATAATTAAAATCAGCAGTGGCAAAGCCATTGTTTGAAAGCCTGCCTGCATATCTCCCCAATTTGCAATGCAGTTTGAAAAGCACAGAACAGATGTAAGCATCATCATTGAGAACATATATAGAATATAATCCAGCATAGACCGCTTAGCGTTGCGGAGCGCCAATTTAAGATACATAAGGAACGCCTCCTGTCATTTTTGCCATAGTATCCAGAATTCTGCCAAAAAACTCTTGTTTATCCTCCTGCCCCCGCTCCATTACAGCTTTAAATTCACCATCCTGCATAAACAGGATTTTATCGCAATAACTGGCAGACAGGACATCATGTGTAACCATTAAGACCGTAGCATTATAGTTTTGGGAGAGCATGGCAAAGGTTGCTAATAACTGTTTTGCGGAGCGGCTGTCCAAAGCTCCGGTCGGCTCGTCTGCAAGAATAAGGCTGGGATTTGTAACGATCGCTCTTACACAGGCGCATCGCTGCCTCTGACCTCCCGAAATTTCATAGGGAAACTTGTTCAAAATTTCAGATATCTCCAATTTTTGGGCCCAATCCAGAACTATTTGTTTTACAGACTCTTTTGGCGTCTGCTTTATTGTCAATGCTAATGCGATGTTTTCGTAGACTGTTAAAGTATCTAATAAATTGTATTCCTGAAAAACAAACCCTAAATGCTCCCTGCGAAAAGCCGCCAAATCTTTTTCGGAAAGCTCAAAGATACTTTGCCCGTCAATTTCTATCTGCCCGCTGGTGGCTTTGTCGATGGTCGCAATCAGATTGAGCAGAGTAGTTTTTCCTGAGCCGGACGCACCCATGATACCGACAAAACTTCCTTTGGCAATTTCAAAGCTCACATTTTTGACCGCTACGGTTGAAGTACGTTCTGTTTCGTATATCTTTCTGACATTTTTTAGGGTAAGAACAGCCGGAGCACGGGCATCTGTTTTACGTTCCCACTGTTCCTTGCCCAACCAGCTTGCCATCACCTCAAACAACGCCTGATTGGATTTTTCTTTCAGGTTTTCGTCAGGGATAAATTCGCCTAACAGCAATTCATTCAAAGTAATATGAAGCAACTCACATAAAGAATGAAACAGGGACAAGTCGGGCATGGATTTTCCGGTTTCCCATTTTGAGATTGCTTTGTCCGTAATCCCTAATTTTTCAGCCAGTTGATTTTGGGTCAGGCCATTCTCTTTTCTCCGTGCTGCAATAAAGCTGCCGATTTTCTTTTGATCCATAGTTCTAACTCCTTTCTTTCCGTTTAATAATACCACAGCCAGAAAAAATGAACACCTACCAGCGGTAGAGTTGCTATTAAAGAACCCAATTTGTTACTTTTCACACCAGATGATACGAAATAATAGCCCAATACTGCCATGTAATCGTACGGATGTCATATCACGCAAAAAAGCCGCCCGATCTGACGGACGGCTTTTGGCCTAATGTGATAGCTTTATGATAGTTCTGTTGTATGTACTTATCGTATTTAGAAAATTCTACGTACTGCAATAATCGGTTTGTAATTTGCAGGCGATGTATACTTGATTCCTGTTGCCTCTGTGCTTGCATGAACAATTGTATTGTTCCCAACATAAATGGCAACATGTCCACTGTAACAGATAATATCGCCCGGCTGCATTTCAGATGGGCTGACGCCATACCCTACGCCGCACATCGCAGATGAGGAATGGGGAAGTCCGATGCCAAATGCTGCATATACCGCCATAACAAAACCGGAACAGTCTGCTCCGTTCGTCAGGCTTGCGCCGCCCCACACGTAAGGATTGCCTACAAACTGACTTGCATAGCCTGCAACTGCGCCTCCGCCGGAACCGCTTGGGGCAGAGCCGGATTTGCCGCTTCCAGAAGAACCGCTCTTTCTCGACTTCTCCGCTACCGCACGTTCTGCAGCAGCCGCCGCTGCCTGACGCTCTGCTTCTTCCTTTGCAAGACGGGCTTCCTCTTCTTCTTTGGATTCCGCCGTTACAAATTCTATGGATTTCTCAATATAATCATTGGATACGTATCCTTCGCCTTCTTCGATGGATACTTTTGTCCAGCCATCTTCCGATTCATCGGTTATCGTCAGGCTCTCCTGATCCGGAACCATGCCAAGCACATCCGATTCGGTTGTCGCTTCCGTACGTACAAACAGGGTCTGTGTCTCTACAGTTGCCACACGTCTGCTCACCTGTTTTGCAAGCTCTTCATCTCCACGGACTACAAATTCGCTTTTTACATATCCGGTAACATTGCCGGATGTAATTTTGTACCAGTCGCCTTCCGTTTCTTCTACATATGCTGCTGAATTATTGTATAATTTGCCGACTACATTGCCTTCTTCGCTTGCAGAATCCCTGACATTCACATACCAGTCTACCTGTGCAATGGCAATATCATCATATTCCGATTTCTTCATGGCCGCTTCTACAGCAGCAGAGGAAACAACATCAGCTAAATTCTGGGATATTCCAGCGGAAGTGCTGTTTAAATCATCATTATCCAATATAACAGAAGTGATCGCAGGCGCTCCGGCTACCGGAATGGCTGCATATGTAAGAACAGGTGTATCAAGTGTCAGAGCGGCTGTCAGACAGCACGCCGTTATGCGCAGTACTTTCTTATTCAATATCATGAAATTTTATCCTCCAGGAAATTACGAAATTATTAAATTTTTTTACGTGGACATTATATCAAATTGACTTTTATACGTCAACCTATTTTTTTTGTAAAACAAATGTTAATTATAATTTTATCTTTTTTCTATAGCCGAAACCGCGTTTGCGCCGTCTGCCGCAGCTGTAATAATCTGCCGCAGCGCTTTCGTTCTGACATCGCCCGCTGCATAGACGCCTTTCACATTTGTCCGGCAGGATTCATCTGCGATAATATAGCCGTTTTCATCCAGTTCCACCTGTCCTTTCAGCAGATCTGTATATGGCAGAATGCCCGCGGCAATAAATATGCCGTCTACCACCAGACAGGAAGTCCTGTCTTCTTTTTTGTTACGGATAAGAAGTTCTGTTACGCCTGTTTCCCCATGGATTTCTTCCACTGTGGTATCTAAAATAAGTTCGATATTTTCTGTTGCCATTACCCGGTTCTGCAGTGATTTTGCGCCCCGGAAGGTATCTCTTCTGTGTATCAGGAAAACGTTCCGGCAAATATTGGCTAAAAAGAGCGCGTCTTCCAAAGCCACGTCTCCGCCGCCGACTACAGCTGCGGTTTTTCCACGCAAAAATGCGCCGTCACAGGTTGCACAGTACGATACTCCTCTTCCTGCAAAGGTTTCTTCCCCTGGCACACCAAGAGTTCTATGCCGGGCGCCTGCCGCATAGATCAGACTGGCTGCTTCGTATGTGCCTTTATTGGTAATTACTTTTTTGACGGAAGCCAGGCAGTCAACCGCTGTGACTTCCTCCGTTCTTGGTTCTATACCCAGGCGTTTTGCATGATCCGCAAACTTCTGACCCAGTTCAAAACCGTTTGCACCTGGAATTCCCGGATAATTATCTACTTCTGCCGTATTTAATATCTGTCCGCCTCCCATAGGCTGCTTTTCGAGCAGCAGCGTATGAAGGCATGCCCTTGCTGCATAAACTGCTGCCGCTAAACCGGCCGGGCCGCCGCCAATAATTATAACATCATACATTCTATTTCTCCTGAATTTTTCGTATGCTTCTGTCAGTAATTTCTATTTTCCGCTCTTTGTACAGACGGCCTACTGCACGTTTGAATGCGTTTTTGCTCATCTGCAGCTCACGCAAAATCACTTCTGGCGAAGCTTTGTCGTTAAACGGAAGCACTCCGGCATATTCATCAATTACGTTCCATACCTTCTGCGCATCTGCATCCATCTGTATATAGGCTTTCTTCCGAATCGTCAGATCCAGTTTGCCATCCGGCTTGACATTGGTGACTCTGGCCTCAATAACATCTCCGATTTGAAACCCGCCGCAGTCCTCAAATGAAGGAATCATAGCTGAGTATTTGTCGTCCACTGCTACAAAAGTGCCGAAATTGCCGCTAAATTCATAGATTCTTCCGGAAACCGTATCGCCGTTCTGATAAGGAGAATCTTTGGACAACAGCTCGTAAATCCCCCGCATACTTGCGCAGAGCCGGCTGCTTTTATCAATATATAAGGTCACTAAGATTTCATCCTGCGGTTTCACTTTTCTTGTCATTTCTTTATATGGAAGAAACAGATCCTTTTCCAGTCCCCAATCCAAAAATGCTCCAATCCGCCCCAATTCCAGAACTTTTAAAACGGCTGTCTGTCCCAGCGTAATGTACGGCTCATGTGTAGTGGAAATCAGCCTGTCTTGGGAATCTTTATACAGAAAGACTTCCAGCTCGTCGCCAAGCTCCGTTCCCTCCGGCACCTGTTTTGCCGGAAGCAAAACTCTCTCGTCATCCTCCGGCTGCTTAGCTAGATATATGCCAAAATCTACTTTTTTAACGACTGTCAGCTTTTGTTTTTCCCCTAATTTCATATGTTATCCTCCATAAATTCCACTATTGCAAAGGCTTCTCCCACTTCATTTTCCAATGATACCAAAACCTGATTTGCCTTTACCTTTACGTTCGGACAGATGATATCAGATAAAACTGCTGCTTTTTTGTATTCTGCCCGCAATTCGCGTACTTTAAACCCTTCCGGCAGATATTCTTCCGCCATCATAATATATTTTCCATTGTTCACATGCATGTTCGTATCAATACAGGAACGCCCAACACACAGCGGAGCCTTGGGCTGCATATCTTCTTCTAACGGGATTTTCCGGCTGGCGCGCTTCATCTCAAATGGCGGTTCATAAGAATACCTGTCAGCTATTTCCTGCGGAATCCTGGCCGGACACTGTTTGTCCGTATCCAAAAAAGTCCATATCGAATTGGCGCAGGCAATCAGTCCGCCGCTTTCGTCTTCCAGTTTAAAATTACGCCAGCCCAGAAAGTTCTTAAAATCATACGGCCAGGTGTATGCATGGACACGCTCTCCCAGTTTCGGATAACGATTTATAATAACCTGCCAAAAGGAAAGCACCCACGCCCGCTGTATCCCCTGTAAAAAATCCAGCCCCATACCCAGATCTTCAGAATGAAAAATACAGCTATCCTGCAGCAAATCCAAAATTCCACTCAATGTCATATGCCTGCCGGAATCAATTTCACTATATCGGACAATACTGTCAAAACAATACATACTGCTCTCCTTTCTGCTTTCTTAACAGTTCCTGATTATACAAAAGAGCATCACATAATGTGATGCTCTTATCAAGCTGGCCCACAAGGATTCGAACCTTGAAATGACGGAGTCAGAGTCCGTTGCCTTACCATTTGGCGATGGGCCATCGAATCTGTAACTTGTTGTTGTGTTGCTGTCTCAACCAACAATAGCTATTATACACAGCTATAACATATTTGTCAACACTTTTTTTCAAAAATTTTTATTTCCTTGTCGATTACTGCAAATTCTACTTCCTGACCCCAGATATAACGGGCCGCCCCTCCGGTAGCTTCCGTGATATCCTCCGTAAGCCTGTCACCTGCCCCCAAAGGAACCATAACATGGAGTTCCACAGCTTCCGCATATTCTGTATCTATCGTAAAAATATTCTGCTGTGCCAGAATATACTGTATTTTGCCAAGCCCATTATAATCGGTCTGTATGGTAAGAGTTCTGCCTGGCTTCTTATCAATAATAACACTGTTGGCCAGTCCCTGCCGCACTGCTTTCTGATACGCACGCACAAGCCCGCCCGTGCCAAGAAGCGTACCGCCAAAATAGCGGGTTACAACAACTGCCGTATTATGAAGCTCTTCTTTCAGCAGCACGTCTAACATCGGCCTGCCTGCTGTCTGGCTTGGCTCCCCGTCATCGGAACACCGGCTTAACTCCTGGCTGCGCCCAATTACAAACGCAGAACAGTTATGCCTTGCATCCCAGTATTTCTTCCTCATCTCAGCAATAAACGCCACAGCCTCTTCTTCTGACTCTACCGGACGAACGGTTGCAATAAATCTGGATTTTTTCTCTGTAATTTCACCTTCGCCGCCTGTGTATACTGCTCTCATATCTGTCCGCTCCTTATTTATTTCTCACACTCTGCGTCACGTTCCGCTTATGGCTACGCACTGTAACAGTCATCCGTTTTCTTTGATATACTATCATACTATTTTGTCTGAATCAATGAAAAAAGGGTACTTTCCTTATAAAGAACTTTTTGCTATAATGATTCCATATAAAGGAGGCCTATTATGAACTACGGAAGGAATAGTACACGTAAGCGTGAAAAACAGCTTACTTCCAAAGGTACAATGATTGGCAAAAAATTCAGCATTATATTTCTGAAAACTCTGCTCGTATGCCTTTTAGCGATTGTTGTATTAGGCGGATGCGCAGGGTTTGGCATGATCCGGGGCGTAATTGACGCTGCGCCTGAAATTAATCTTGATGATGCAACCCCTACAGGATTTCTGTCTACGGTTCTCGACAAAGACGGCAACCAGATTGCCAAACTGGTTGCGACCGGTTCTAACCGTGTCTATGCTACCATTGATGAAATACCCCTCCACTTGCAGCATGCATTTGTTGCAATTGAAGATGAACGGTTCTACGAACACAACGGCATTGATTTAAAAGGCATTATCCGTGCCGGAATTGTCGGCATTACCAGCGGCCATTTTTCTGAGGGCGCCAGCACGATCACGCAGCAGCTTTTGAAGAACAATGTCTTTACAAGCTGGACCAGTGAATCTTCTATGACAGACAAGTTTAAGCGAAAGCTCCAGGAACAGTATCTTGCCGTGCAGCTTGAGAAAAAAGTATCCAAAGACTGGATTCTGGAAAATTATCTGAACACGATCAATTTAGGGCAGAATACACTGGGTGTCCAGGCAGCTTCCAGACGCTATTTTAACAAAAATGCCGCGGATCTGACGCTGTCCGAATGCGCCGTTATAGCCGCAATTACACAAAATCCTTCCCGCCTGAACCCCATCAGCAACCCGGATAAAAATGCGGAGCGGCGGGAAAAGGTATTGACAAACATGCTAAAACACGAGTATATCTCACAGGACGAGTTTAACAGCGCCATGTCAGATGATGTGTATGATCGAATCCAAGTGGTCAATACGGTCGTGGAAGAGGAATCCATTACGTCTTACTTTGTGGATGAACTGACCGATCAGATTATCCAGGATCTGATTGATCTGAAAGGCTATACCGAAACACAGGCTTACAAAGCGCTTTATAACGGCGGTTTGACGATTTATTCCACGCAAGACCCCATCCTGCAGGCGATTTGCGATGAGGAAATCAATAATCCGGCCAATTATCCGACAGATGCAAAGCACTCCTTTTCCTATCGGCTTACAATTGAAAAGCAGGACGGCAGCTTTGCCAATTACAGCGAGCAGACCATGCTCTCTTATTATCAGTCCGCCAACAGCGATTACAGCCTGAATTTTGCTTCCATAGAAGAGGCCCAGGCAGCAATTGACGCCTATAAAGCTGAGATTATGGGAGCAGGCGATAAAATTGTGGAAGGCGGTGAAACCGTCACCTTTACACTGCAGCCAGAGGCTGCGCTCACCCTGATGAACCAGGAAACCGGTGAAGTGGCGGCAATCGTAGGCGGAAGAGGCGATAAAACTGCCAGCAAAACACTAAACCGGGCTACAGATACCACCAGACAGCCAGGTTCTACGTTTAAAGTTCTTGCGGCTTATGCGCCTGCCCTTGACAGCGGCGGACTGACGCTGGCTTCCGTACAGGACGATGCCCCTTATTCCTATGAGAACGGAACGCCCCTGCGAAACTACGATAACTCCTTCCGAGGTTTTACCACACTGCGGTCAGCCATTACCAGCTCCATTAATATTGTTACCGTAAAGACATTAACTGAAATCGGGACAAGCCTGGGATTTAGTTATCTGCAGGATTTCGGATTTACTACGCTGGTGGATGATGATAATAACCAGGCGCTTGCCTTAGGGGGAATTACCAGAGGCGTAACCAATTTAGAGCTGACAGCCGCTTATGCTGCAATTGCAAACAGCGGCACTTACATTAAACCGCGCTTCTACACCAAAATCCTTGATCATGACGGGAATGTCCTGATTGACAATACGCCGCAGACACATGGCGTATTAAAAGATTCCACGGCATGGCTCCTTACAAGCGCTATGCAGGATGTTGTATCAAAGGGAACCGGTACGGCTGTCAATTTTGGAAATATGGCGATTGCCGGAAAAACCGGGACGACTACCAAAAACCGGGACGCTCTTTTTGCAGGATATACACCTTATTATACCTGTGTGGTATGGGGCGGCTTTGACGACAATACGCCGCAGGAATCCGGCACCACGTCCTATCCAAAATCCATCTGGAGGGCTGTTATGGCACGGGTGCATGAAGGTCTGGAATACAAAGATTTTATTATGCCGGACGATATTACCACCGCAACCGTCTGCCGGAAATCCGGAAGATTGTCTGTTGCAGGGCTCTGCGATTCCGATCCGCGGGGCAGTATGGTTTCTACAGAATATTTCGCTGAAGGAAGCGTGCCGACAGAATACTGCAACCACCATGTCAATGTCACTGTCTGCGCTGAGTCTGGTATGCTGGCAACAGAGTTCTGTCCGGAGCGGGTAAACGGTGTATATATTTCAGGCGGCTCTCCTGGCTCTGCCGACGGCCCTTATCTGGTATCCGGCGGTTCCGCCAACAGCTGTACACTGCATACTGCACCTGCTGCCATAGAGATTCCGCAAATTGCTGACGAAGTGAACGACGAGAGCGCTCTGGATAACAAAAAAGACAAACCGGATGCTCTGGATAACAAAAGAAACGACTTTGAAGATAGCGAAGACGACGATAATTAATTAAAAAAAGAAGTGAAAATGGAATATTCCATTTTCACTTCTTTCTTAATTATTTGGCAGTTTTGTCTTTGGAAGTGTTTTTGTCATTTTTGTCTTTCGTGTCATCTGCCTTTGATCCGGTTTTGTTTGTATCGGTTCCGTCAGCGCCGTTTCCGTTTACTCCGGTTCCAGTTGTTCCGGTTCCGTTCGTTCCGTTTCCGGTATTACTGTCAGTTCCGTTTCCAGTCACATCATCAGCTGCATTTTCCACATCATTTCCAATGTCTTCTGCTCCATCCACAATTGCATCTCCGGTATTTTCTACCGCATCTGTCATATCGTCTACAACACCGCCATTTCCATTGTTCGCATTGTCTGTGTTGGCGTCATTGTTTTTATTGTCTGCTGCTGACTCGCTGCCGCTTCCGTTATTGTTGGATGCATTGTTGTTGGCGTCTCTGCCGCAGGCCGCCATGGACAGAAGAGATATACTTAAGATACAGCAAAACAGCAGTTTCCCAAGTTTTCTCATAATGAAATGACTCCTCCTTTCCTACTCATGTGGATTTATTCCTAAATCCACAGATAGTCTGTGCAGTTTTTTCATTTCTATACACCCAGGAAACGGTATCTTACGACTTCATTTTTGGTTCAAACACCAGACTGGCAAGATAACCAAATACCAAAGCCGCGCAGATACCCACTGCGCTTGCTTTCAGGCCTCCCATAAAAATACCCAGAAATCCTTCGCTTTCCACAGCCTCTTTTACGCCTTTCCAAAGCGTATTGCCAAATCCCAGCAGCGGCACCGACGCCCCGGCTCCGGCAAAATCAATCAAGGGCTGGTATATGCCAACTGCACCCAGCACAGCGCCGCTGCATACCAGCAATACCATAATCCGCCCTGGCAGCATTTTGGTTTTTTCCATTAAAATCTGAACAAGCGCACAAATCAGACCGCCTACCCAGAATGCATTCAAATACTCCATCGCTATGCCTCCTTTCCCACATATTCGATCACTACTCCATGAGCAATCCCCGGCACATTCTGTCCTTCATTAAAGCTTACTGTGGACAGCAGCGCCCCGGTCGGAACAAATAAAATCCGCTTCAGTGTTCCGTCTTCCAGCTTTGGAAGATAGTGGGCGCTTAATGTTACCGCGGAACATCCGCAGCCGGAACCGCCGGAACCTGTGCCCTGCTTTTCCTTATCATAGATCAGAATACCGCAGTCTTCATGCACACTGGTAATATCGATTTTTTTCTTCTGTAACAGATTGATCAAAATCTCCTGTCCCACATACCCCAAATCTCCTGTTATAATTTTATCGTAATCAGAAGGGGTACGGTTAAAATCTTCCAGATTCTGCGCGATTAAATCTGCCGCGGCAGGAGCCATGGCGGCTCCCATATTCATAGAATCTTTGATTCCCATATCTACGATTTTACCAGTGGTAACTCCGGTAATTCGCGCTTTTCCCTTTTTGGAGGACAGGAGAAAGGCTCCGCTTCCGGTGACAGTCCAGGTAGCTGATACGGGTCTTTGATTGGCATACTCCAGGGGAAATCGAAACTGTTTCTCCGCACTGGCAAAGTGGCTGGATGTAAGCGCCGCAGCCATCCTGGCATACCCGGCGCCCACGCACATAGCGGCTAAAGAAAGCGATTCCCCTGCCGTAGAACAGGCGCCATACAAGCCAAACAGTGGGATTTCATAATCCATCAGCCCAAAAGAAGTCGCGATGTTCTGCCCCAGTAAATCCCCGGCAAACAGATAACGGATATCTTCTGGCTTTACATCGGCTTTTCCCATGGCAAGAGACAACGCTTCCTTCTGTAATGTGCTTTCTGCCATCTCCCAGGTATCCTCGCCAAATTTATCATCTTCACATATCATATCAAACAAATCACGCAACGGGCCTTCGCCCTCTTTTTTCCCGACGACGGAAGCGCTGGAAATCAGGTAAACATCCTTTGGAAACGTAAGGCTCTGTTCCCCGATATAATAGGTTTCTTTTACTGACATACTATACTCTCCTATCATCATTTTTTGCTGATAGTATGTCTGTTTTTATGAAAAATATGTAATAAACACTGCTTTTGTTCCTTACAAAAAGCTGCCGGAACTATTCCGACAGCCTTATTTATGAAACTTAGTTCCATTCTATCTTTTTATGCATCAATATCTACCGTCCAACCGTATTTATCCTCTTCATCCCCCCATTGAATGCCGGTCAGGTAATCATATAATTTCTGGGTCAGTTTTCCAATTTTAAAATCATTCACCTTAACCGAATCGTCCCGGTAGACAAATTCTCCAACCGGAGATACTACAGCGGCAGTTCCTGTCCCAAAAGCCTCTTCTAATGTGCCGTCATGTCCGGCCTTCATCAGATCGTCTATCGCAAGGTGGGTTTCATGGATTGGATAACCCCAGTCCTTTAAAATATGAAGGATAGAATCTCTGGTAATCCCGGCAAGTACCGTTCCTTCAATCGGCGCTGTATAAATTTCTCCTCCGATTTTAAACATAATATTCATGGTTCCGACTTCTTCTACATATTTACGGTGTACACCGTCTAACCAGAGCACCTGCGTGCAGCCCATCTTCTCTGCTTTTACCTGGCCCAAAATAGAACCCGCATAGTTACCGCCGCATTTGGTAAAGCCTGTGCCGCCCTGTACGGCACGAACCAGTTCGTCTTCTACCAGAATCTTCACCGGATTAATCCCCTCCGGATAATATGCACCAACCGGGCAGCAGATAATAACAAATTTGTATTTGCTTGCCATGTGTACGCCAAGGGTGCTTTCCGTCGCAAACATAAAGGGGCGGATATACAGGGATGTGCCCGGTTCTGACGGTACCCAGTCCCGTTCCACTTTAACCAGTTCTTTTACCGCTTCTACAAACATATCCTCCGGAAATCCTGGCATACAGAGTCTTTCGTTAGAAATAATCATCCGCTTTGCATTCATTTCAGGACGGAACAGCTGAATCCTGCCTTCCCTGGTGCGGTATGCTTTCAGCCCCTCAAACGTCTCCTGTGCATAATGCAGTACCACACAGGCCGGATCGAGAGAAATCGGCTCATGCGGAACAATCCTCGCATCAATCCAGCCATCCTCTTTTGTCCAGTCCATAACAAACATATAGTCTGTCATATATTTCCCAAAACCGAGATTCTTCTGATCCGGCTTTTCCTTTAACTGCCCTTTTTCCTCAAATCTGATATTCATACTCTTACCTCCGGTTCGTGTTTTCAATAGAGCTTATTTTCTGACAATCATTATTATACTTTTTTTTCTGCATGTCAAGATTATTCCAGAGACTTATATGAAATATAAGTTGCAGTTATGGAAAGCAACCGTTAATCTAAGGATTTGTTATACTGTTCCTCCACCGAAAAGGTAAGAATCACCTTAAACAAATCTCCGTCTACCACCAGTTCAAACGTTCCATGCATCAGCTCTGTCAGGCTTTTGGCAATGGAGAGGCCGAGGCCGCTTCCTTCGGTGTTTCTCGAACTGTCTCCGCGCACAAAACGTTCCATCAGTTCTTCGCTGTCAATATTCAGCGCATATCTGGATATATTGCGGAAGATAATTTTTCCTTGCTGCTCCCGCTTCTCAACATTGACGTAAGCTCTTGTGGAAGGCTGCGCATATTTGCAGATATTATTCATCAGGTTTTCAAAAATCCGCCATAGGTGCCTGGGATCTGCCAAAATCACCATCGGCTCTTTGCTTCCCTGCACAATCAGTTCAATCTGGCTTGCCTTTAATTTTTCCTCAAATTCTCCAATGGTCTGCGTCAGCATCACCTGGGCGTCACAGGTTTCCCATGCAACCGTAAGATTTCCGGTAGAAGCTTTGGAAGCCTCCATCAAATCCTCTATCAGTTTCTTTAAACGGGCGGACTGGCGGCTTAATACTTCTAAATATTCCTGTGCTGTGGGATTGCCTATCTCTTCTTTTTCCAGCAAATCGACATAGTTGATAATCGACGTCAGCGGTGTTTTGATATCATGGGATACATTGGTAATCAGTTCTGTTTTGAAATGCTCGCTTTTCATCTGCTCTGCTACTGCCTGCTGTATGCCGCCCCGGATATTGTTCAGGTTTTCTCCGTGCTTCTTAAAGTCCCAGAACATACGGCCTGTATCGATTTTACTGTTTAACCTTCCTTCTGCAAGCTGTTCTCCCGCCTGCTGCAGCTTTTTCATCTGAAACAGACATGCGCCTAAAAATCCATAGAGAACCACTTTTTCCAGAAACCACAGCGCCAGCTGCAATTCCGTGTTGTAAGAAGAAGCCATCAGCCCTATCATTTCAAAAAAAGCCAGTGCGCCCATAATCACCCATGCTTTCCATAGCAGCGGCAGAGACCGGATGATTTTTTTGACACTGTTTTTGATCCCGACTGCCAGCCAGCTCCACAGACGCCAGCAGAGCGTATTTTTCCATAGAATACCTGTTTTTATCCGCACCGCGAAACTCATACAGTAGAAAAGCCCTGCAATTTCCGCCAGAAGGATGATCATGATCCCAAACAATGAGGGCAGCAGAATATCACTCGTTATCATATAAATAGCTGCAGCTGCTTCCACAAAACATATCCCAACTACCAGAATCAGAACCGTATACACATCAAACGGAATCTTTTCTGCCACTCCGGGCACAGCCTCCTTGGTATTTCTGTGCCCCGCACCGGTAAGCAAAGCCACAAACGAAAGGAAAACCAAAAGAACCGATACCGCAAAAATGCCAAATACCGCATAACGCATATGATACAGAATATCAACCAACGTATTTACCTGATTCAGCATATCCTGTTTTCCAAAAGACACCAGTTTTTCCAAAAGCCCATTCCCCGCTTCCTGCAGCGGCTTTCGGACGTAAGAAAGCACATAATAGGGGGTGGTATCCTGAAATTCAAAACTATACTGAACCACATTTCCGGCTTCAATCTGGTATTCTGCATAGTTGGAGTCTTCTTCTAGTTCCGATACAACTTCACCGATATCCGGCAGGTCTTTGTTCAGCAAAATCGGGATATCCGACATATAATAGCTCTGGCCATTGAAATAAATTCTGTCATTTTGATCTGTCCAGCAATACTCACCGGCAGAATCTTTCTCAATCCGGTCGATGTAGTAGTCATCTCCCTCCGGAATCGCCGGATATAGCCTGCCCTCTGCATAACAATAGAATTTTCCGGTATCCCTGACATAATAACAGCCTGTGATGATACTGGATTTCCGGTAAGATTCCCTTTGATTATAAATATAAGCCGTATCCAGCAGGGATTCCGCCCATTTAAACTCCGTGGAGTCTCCTAGGTCGCAGGAAAATATATAGAGCATATCTTCCGAAACATTCTGATCAAAATTCGTAGCGGAATAGTTTTTCTTATCATTTAAATCAATTCCCTCCAGACTGTCCGCCTGGATAATCCCATACCGGAAATTTGAGTCTTCAAAATCGGAAAGCTCTGTATCTCCCTGATAGAAAAGAGTCACTGCCTTGATGGAATATTTATAACAGGCCAGATCAAACAGCTCCTCTTTTATCTCTTCTTTCGTCCCCCGGTAGACTCCAAATTCCGCGCCTGCTCCCATGAAAAACACTGAGCCTGCCGCCGCGTTTATACTTAAGATACACAGGATCATCGCACATACTTTTACCCATGTCTTATAACAAAATTGTCTCATCAGCCTTCCTCCTCAATCTTATACCCTCTGCCCCATACCACTTTCAGATAGCGTGGATTTGCCGGGTCATATTCTAATTTTTCCCTTAAATGACGTATATGTACCGCTACCGTGTTTTCTGTTCCAAAGGCCACGTCTTTCCAGACCCTCTGATAAATCTGTGCGGGCGAAAATACCTGCCCTTTGTGTTCTAACAAAAGTTTTAAAATATCGTATTCTGTACGGGTCAGTGATACGGATTCCCCATCCAGGCTGACTTCTTTGGATTTGTCATCCATCTCAATTCCTCCGATAGAAAGAATGTCATGCTGGATATTTCCCGCGCCAAGCTGCATATAACGGCGGAGCTGGGATTTTACCCTTGCCTGCAGTTCTACGGGGTTAAACGGCTTTGTAATATAGTCATCCGCGCCCACGGTAAGGCCTAAAACTTTATCTGTATCCTCGCCTTTGGCTGTCAGCAAGATTACTGGGACGTTGCTGAGTTCCCGAATTTTTACCATAGCTGTTATACCGTCCATAAAGGGCATCATAATATCCATAATCACCAGGTGGATTTCTTTCTCCCGGATTATGTCTATCGCCTGCTGTCCCTGGTACGCTTCTTCTACTTCGTAGCCTTCACTGGTTAAATAAATCCGCAGAGCGGATACAATGTCTTTTTCATCATCACATACTAAAATACGATACATAACTTCCTCCTGAACGATTTGGGGGCGGACGTCTGTCAAACTATGTCCTGCCCGGTATGATTAATCATAGTGGTATTGTAACGGAATAAATATGAACATAAAAGAATCTAAATGATTAAGCTTTTCTTAAGATTGCATGGTTTTAAAGCTTATAAAATCAACGATTTTCGACGTTTGTTACTAATAATCAGGTTTTTCCTAATACTTTTTTCCATAAAAACTCAGTGGGATTTTCAAATTATTTTGTATCAAAATAAACTCAGGCAGCATCACTGCCGCCCTTTTTCTATATTACATATGTCTTATATCCTGTGTCCGCACATACCCACTGCTCCCGGCCTTTACCATAACTGTCCCCTTCTGCCGGCTGCAGGGATATCTTATGGCTGGCCTCCTTCCTGAAAAAACACATAAAAAGAGAGCCTGTCTCCAAGCTCTCAATCTATCATCCTTCTATTTTCCCGATTTTGGTCTACCGTCCCTGAATCTTCAACTCCCTTTTCAGCGCCGCTGTCAGAATAGCCGAAAAATTCACACCTGCCTTTTCAGCTTCAAAATTAAGCCACGACGGTATTGTACAATTCTTTTTCACCGCCCTCAGATCATTTTTCCTGCGGTACTCTTCAAAGTCAACATCCACAAGAGTTACAACATCATCCGCCGAATCCGTTTTAACCTTAGAAACTACCGTCGGTTCTGGCAAAGATTCCCCTTCATCTTCCATATCAATGCCAATAATACCTACTGCATCCCTTGCCATTTTCATTGCATCGGCAATATCTTCCCCCTGCGTATTAATGTCAAAATCTGGAATGTACGCCACAATAAATTTTTCCCCCTGTGACAGAATAACTGGATATGCTCTTTTCATCCTGCTAACCTCCTTAAAAATATGACTTTATATACGATATCCTGCAGATACCGGGCTTATTTCAGCCCGTTCCGCTTGATAATTGCTTTTGCTAAATCTTCATCTGTTTCCCTGTGCCTTACGATGCTCTCTCTTTTTCCATCCTTTACATAAACGTCATGATTCCCACCGTGTCGCTTGAACTTCCAACCCATTGCTTTCCAGTAGCTTTATAAGGTCTTTTGTTTTCATACATATCCTCCTTACACTTAACATTATACGTATATTATACGCACTTGTCAATGGTTAAATGAAAAAATTGCAGGATAAATTAATTTCATAAAAATATGCTTCCCTATTATTATGGCAGAAGAGCTTTTACAGCCCCGCCTGCCCAAGGATCACTATATTCTATAAGGAATCTTATCTTGACACATTCAATTTAACCATCAATGCTTCCTGCAGTACCCTGGAAACATTAATATGTGCCTTTTCCGCTTCTGCATTTAACCAATTGGGAAGCGTAACATTTCTTCTTACCATTTTATTATCCATCCTCTTCCGGTAAGCTGAAAAATCAATATCCACCAAAGTTACTATCCCTGTTGAATAATCAAATACTTCTGTATCCTCTTTTGCCATTTCCACTGCTGCCTCTACAGTAGAGGGAACCGGAATTTCTTTTCCGTCATCCTCAAAGTCAATGCCTTTCAATCCTATGGCATCCCTCGCCATTTCAATAGCATCCGCTATGCTTTTACCTTCTGTATAAATATCCATATCTGGGACATATACAAGAAAATCACCTTTGTACTCTGCAATAAGCGTTGGATATGCTTGTTTCATCCTTTACACCACCTTTCTAACTCTATATAAAACTATAAGGAAGCCGGAGACTATTTCAGTCCCCATTTCTTTAGAATTTTCTTAGCAGTTATCTCATTGATTTCATTGTGCCTTGGAACCTGCTCCGTATCTCTTCCTCTCTTATAAGTATCGTGGTTCCCTCCGTGTTCCTTGAATTCAAATCCTGCTTCTTCCAGCTTCCTTATAAGGTCTCTTTTCTTCATTAGTTTTCCTCCTTCATGCTTATATTATACACACTAATTACACACTTATCAATAGTAAATGTGTGTTTTTTACATATTTTCGCAGTTTTCAGGATTGCGGCAAGCGTATCGCAAAAGTCCACGGTGCGGATTTTTTTACGCTTTGTTGCCCCTATTTCTGTTTTGTGCCTTGCCCCGTTGTAACGCATACTGCGGCGTACTGTCAGATATTGTTCTTCAAGGTTGATGTCCTGCCAAGTCAGACCACAGACCTCTCCAATACGCAAGCCTGTATAATAGGCTATTTGTATAGGCAGAAGTGCAGGATTGTTTTTCTTTTTCAGAAAGTCCTCTAACCTCTGATACTGTAAAGACAGCGTAAGAAATCCTTTGGCAGAGATAACCGATAGGCATTGAAAAACCGCCGTTATGGCGTTTCCCGTAGCGGCGGCATACATAATCATTTACTGATTACAAGCGTGATTTTTATATCTCATTTTTTAAGTCCTATTATAGTATTTCCTCATCACAATTTACCGAATATTTTAAAAATGTTTTTCAAAATGTTTATACAGAACAATTCCTAAAAATGTCTGCAGCAGGAATAAACCAAATATAATTCCTATAATCCATGCTTCAATATGAAGTAATGCAAGTACAAAAGCAACAAACAAGTACACGAAAGTCATTAACTGATACACTAAAGAACCAGCTTTCATTCTTAAAAATACTTTTCTTTCATCAACACTATTGATATGATTTTCTCTATTTATATTTTCCAATTTTTCTTTATTTTTTGGCATTTCATAATAATAAATTTTAAGTAATTGAACACATGAAGCAAAAGCTAAGCCGAACCCCATTGCGTAAAAAAGTGTAGAGTAATAGTCAGCGTCAATAACGAAATATCCAAAACATATAAAGATTATGCCTATAATAATCTCAATGATAAATGATAATTTTTTCTTCATTGTCAATTCCACCTTTCATACGACTACATTTTCTTATCTAAATAACGAGCTGTTATAACCCATGTAATTTGCCCGACAGCAATAACTCCTGTTATCGAAAAAAATACAACTTTA
>CAJUPF010000046.1 GCA_910588565.1 uncultured Lachnospiraceae bacterium | reverse complement strand
ATGTTCTCACGGAACGCGCAGTAAATGCGCGTTCCTGACCCGTGAACAGTAACCTGTAACTTATGAACATAGATAGCGGCAGGAAAAATAGATTGACAGCAAAATCCGTTTTGTGTATAATTTGTAGCATATTAGATTTCATATTAATCATACTTGTATTATATGAAATAAAATGCAAAAGGACAAAAAGAAAAACCTGGAACCAAAAACAAAGAAAGCAGACGGAGGCATGAAGAATGAGTCAGATCAAAGAAAGCGCACTGGAATTAATCGGTGGGACGCCGATACTGAAACTAAATGGTTATACTAAGAAAGCGGGCATTGCAAATGCAACGCTCCTTGCCAAACTGGAATATCTGAATCCGGCAGGTTCTGTAAAAGACCGTATTGCACTGGCTATGATTGAAGATGCCGAGAAGAACGGTATTTTAAAAGAAGGGGCAACGATTATTGAACCCACCAGCGGCAATACCGGAATCGGCCTTGCGGCAGTTGCAGCAGCAAAGGGATACCGCGCCATCCTTACCCTGCCGGATACGATGAGCGTGGAGAGGAGAAATCTGTTAATGGCATACGGAGCAAAGCTGGTGCTGACCGAAGGCGCGAAAGGCATGAAAGGCGCCATTGCAAAAGCAGAGGAGCTGAAACAGGGGATAGAAGGCGCTGTGATTTTAGGACAGTTTGTAAATCCGGCGAATCCTGCTGTACATAAGAAAACGACAGGACCGGAAATCTGGGAACAGACGGACGGCAAAGTGGATATTTTTGTAGCAGGGGTTGGCACTGGCGGAACGATTACCGGTGTCGGTGAATATTTAAAGGAAAAAAACCCGAATGTAAAAATTGTAGCTGTAGAACCGGCGGGCAGTCCGGTGCTTTCCAAAGGAACGCCGGGGGCGCACAAAATTCAGGGAATTGGGGCAGGATTTGTACCGGAAGTATTAAATACAAACATATATGATGAAATTATTGCGATAGAAAATGAAGACGCGTTTGCAGAGGGCAGGGCGTTTGCCGTGAGTGAGGGAATCCTGGTAGGCATTTCTTCCGGCGCAGCTTTAAAAGCAGCCTCCATCCTCGCGCAGAGGCCGGAAAACGCAGGAAAGACAATTGTAGCCCTGCTTCCTGATTCCGGGGACAGATACTTATCCACACCATTGTTTGGCGGTAATTAGCAGGTACTGTTTATGAGCCAGAAATGCGCACTGTCTGCGCATTCTGTGAGAATATGATACAGTAGTGAGGGGCGGTTTTTGCGGATCATAAAAACTTGCGATTTTATAGATGGAGTGCTATTCTAAAGAAAATACTTTAATTAAGTACAGGAGGCACAGCATGAATGCAAAGCAGGGAACAAACATGCAGGTGAAAAAAGATAACAGAAACCGGGTGTTTCGCTACATTCGCAAGCAGGGTACTGTATCGAATCCAGATATTTCCTATGCGACAAAGATGAGCCTGCCTACCGTTACAATGATGACAAAAGAGCTGATTGAACAGGGGCTTGTGGAAGAGATTGGGGAACTGCAGTCTACAGGCGGACGGAGGGCAAAAGCACTGGCAGTATCTGTCAATGCTAGGCAGGCAGCGGGACTGGATATTACCAGGAATCATATCGGCCTGGCACTGACCAATCTGGCAGGGGAAATGCTGGAATATAAGCGGATGTACCTTCCATATGCCGATGCAGCAGAGTATTATAACGGGGTAAAAGACAGGATGGAGGCATTTTTGGAGTCATGCGGTGTGGATCGGGAGCGGATACTTGGAATTGGAATATCGTTTCCGGGAATTATAGATTTGAAGAAAGAGCAGATTGCAAAATCCCATGTTCTGGGTGTAAAAGCGCTGCCCTTTTCTTCTGTATCGCGTTTTTTTTCATACCCCTGTTATTTTCAGAATGACGCAAATGCAGGAGCGTACGCTGAAGGAATGCATGCAGAACCTTTGGAACGCTTTTTTTACCTTTCCCTGAGTAATACGGTGGGCGGCGCTTTCTATAGCGGCGGCAGACTGGAACAGGGAACGAATTTCCGCTGCGGGGAAGTGGGCCATATGACGGTTGTCCCGGATGGAGAGCGTTGTTATTGCGGCAAATCCGGCTGTCTGGATGCATACTGTTCTGCAAACCGCCTGTCCGATCTGACTGGCGGTAAACTCAGAGAATTTTTCCTGCGTCTGGAACAGAAAGACGCAAAAGCTGCAGATGTCTGGGATAGCTATACAACGTATCTGTCTCTGGCAGTGAATAATATATATATGGTACTGGACTGCGATATTATTCTGGGCGGGTATGTCGGAAGCTGTATCCAAAACCATATGCAGGATATCCGGGAGAAAGTATTGCAAAGGAACACTTTTCAGGAGGAAGCTTCCTTTGTCAGACGATGCAGCTATCAGGAAGGCGCAGCGGCGCTGGGTGCGGCCCTTGCGGTAACGGAGACGTTTATTGAGCAGATTTAGAAGAGCCGCCTCTCTTTTTTGTGCAGGAATTAAGAGGAAAAAATAAACAGGATGCTATATACTATCATGTATCGGAAGGATTTCTATTATGGAATGGGTTGAAAGATTAAATGACGCAATCTGTTATATCGAAGAACATTTGACAGATAAAATTGATTATGAGCAGCTTGGGCGTATTGCCTGCTGTTCGTCCTATCATTTTCAGAGAATGTTTACTTATATGGCGGGCATTCCCTTGTCCGAATATATACGCAGAAGGAGAATGTCGCTTGCTGCTGTAGATTTGCAGGGAAAGAGCATGAAAATCCTCGATGTTGCAGGGAGGTATGGTTACAATTCTCCCACTTCATTTAACAGAGCCTTTCAGTCTGTCCATGGGGTTGCCCCGTCTGCTGTTAAAAGCGAGGGTACGCCTGTAAAATCCTTTCCGCCTCTTACTTTTAAAATCACAGTCAAAGGAGTGGAAGAAATGAACTATCGAATTGAAACAAAAGAAGCGTTCCGTATTGTAGGCGTCTCTGTGCCGCTGCATAAGGATATAGAAAAGAACTTTACAGTTATTCCCTCAAAATGGCAGGAAATATCCAGTAATGGGACATTGCAGAAATTGATTGGCATAATGGATACACCGCCTATGGGAGTGCTTGGCGTCAGTATCTGTAATGACGCCGAACAGTGGAGATATTATATCGCTGTATCTTCTTCGCAGGCACAGGAGGATTTGGAAGAATATATGGTTCCGGCATCTGCCTGGGCAATCTTTTCCGGGCAGGGTACAAACCAGTCGATTCAGGAATTAGAACGGCGCATTGTGACAGAATGGCTGCCGACTTCAGGCTACGAGTACGGCAGCGCTCCCGATGTAGAAGTTTATTTAAACCCTGATCCGCAGAATGCGCAATACGAAGTATGGATACCCGTAGTAAAAAAATAGTTAAATAATAAAAACGCGAGATAGATTTTGTATTATAAAGCCGTTACGCAGCATTGCGAAACCAGGACGGGAGGAACTCCCTCTTGGCATTCGTAATGCCGTGCAGCGGCTTTTTTTTGTGGATTTTAACAAAATAGAACTGCGAAATTTTGGCAGAATGACGAAAATGAATTTCATATGTAAATTTTCATTGACAAATCAGATAGCAGGATCTACTATAAATACATAATAAAACTATTTAATTAAGTATAAATAAAAGTATAAAATAAAAGGAGGATGTTGCAATGGAAGGAAAAATGAAAACAGCCGTAATGCTTGGAATTGGAAGAATGGGTTTTGAGGAACGTGATATTCCAGAGGCGAAAGACAATGAGGTTCTGGTTAAGCTGGAGTATGTGGGGATCTGCGGAAGCGACCTGCACTATTATGAAACAGGCGCGATTGGGGATTATGTAGTGGAGCCGCCTTTTGTGCTGGGGCATGAACCTGGCGGGACAGTCGTCGAGGTTGGGAAAGATGTAAAGCATCTGAAAGTCGGGGACCGGGTGGCATTAGAACCGGGAAAGACCTGCGGACACTGTGAGTTCTGTAAAACAGGCCGATATAATCTCTGCCCGGATGTTGTATTTTTTGCAACTCCGCCAGTAGACGGCGTGTTTCAGGAATATGTTGCCCATGAAGCGGATTTGTGCTTTAAACTTCCAGAGCATGTAAGCACAATGGAAGGAGCGTTGATTGAGCCTTTGGCCGTAGGATTCCATGCCGCTATGCAGGGCGGGGCAAAAGCAGGGCAGACTGCCGTTGTAATGGGAGCGGGATGTATCGGGCTGGTTACTATGATGGCGCTGAAAGCTATGGGAGTTTCCAGGGTATATGTTGTGGATATTATGGAAAAACGTCTGCAGAAGGCCATGGAGCTTGGTGCAGACGGAGTGATCAACGGGGCACAGACAGATGCGGTAGAAGAAATACGGAAACTGACCGGGGGAACAGGATGTGATCTGGCAATTGAAACAGCAGGGACACAGATGACAACAGTGCAGACGATACATATGACGAAAAAGGGCGCTGTCATTGTACTGGTAGGCTACAGCAAGAGCGGAGAGATGACCCTGCCGATGAGCCTTGCGCTGGACAAAGAGCTTACGTTTAAGACAGTATTCCGTTACTGCCATATTTATCCAATGGCAATTGATGCGGTAGCAGCCGGAAAAGTCAATCTGAAGGGAATTGTAACGAATCTATTTGATTTGGATGACGCACAGAACGCGATGGATTACAGTGTGAATAATAAAGCGGATATCGTAAAAGCTGTGATTCGCATTGCAAAGGAGCAATAGGCAGCCATAAAGCACAGAAGGCGGCAAAGGGAGCAGCAGTCCGGCTGCCTTCTGGCAAATCGGAGAAAGGATGGATTTGGATGGAACAGAAAAATACAAATATAAAAGTGCCGCTGATCAGTAAAATTGCTTATGGCATGGGGGATGTAGGATGCAATTTCAGCTGGATGTTTGTGGGAAACTTTCTGATGATTTTTTATACGGATGTGTTTGGTATTGGCATGGGGGCAGTAGCAGGGCTGATGCTGTTCTCAAGGTTCTGGGATGCCATTAATGATCCTCTGATTGGCGGACTCAGTGATAAGACGCACAGCAGATGGGGAAGATACCGCCCCTGGCTGCTGGTTGCTGCGCCCTTAACAGCTCTGGTGCTGATCTTGACATTCTGGGCGCATCCGGACTGGCCTTCCACAGCTAAAATTATTTATATGGCCATTACATATTGCATCTTGGTATTGGGCTATACCTGTGTAAATATCCCTTATGGAACTCTGTGCGGCGCAATGACGCAGAATATAGAAAAGCGGGCGAAAATTAATACGTTCCGTTCTGTCAGCGCAATGATTGCCATCGGCATTATCAACATTGTAACGGTTCCTCTGATTGCAGCCCTTGGCGGCGGGAACGACAAAAGAGGATATCTTCTGATTGCAGCGTTATATGGTTGTATTTTTGCGGCCTGCCATATTTTCTGCTTTGCCAAAACAAAGGAAGTTGTAGAGGTTCCGGAAAAAGAAAAGATTTCCCTGAAAGTGCAGCTTGCCGCCGTGGCAAAAAATAAACCTTATATGATTGCGGTAGCAGGGCAGTTTCTGTTTGGCGTTACCTTATATGGGAGAAATGCAGACGCGCTGTATTACTTTACTTATGTGGAAGGAAACCAGGCACTGTTCAGTACCTATTCCCTGTGTATCATTGTTCCATCCATTATCGGGGCAGCATGCTTTCCTGTGGTATTCCGGCTGACCAGTAATAAAGGGCGTTCGGCGGCTATCTTTGCGTTTATGACGGGAATTAGTATGTTCAGTATGTATTTTTTCTCTGTCCGTGACTCGGCGGTGCCGTTTTATCTGTTCTCCTGCCTGGCACAGTTTTTCTTCTCCGGATTTAACACGGCGATTTATGCGATTGTTCCGGACTGCGTAGAATATGGGGAATGGAAAACCGGGCTTCGCAATGATGGCTTTCAATATGCTTTTATTTCACTGGGGAATAAAATTGGAATGGCGATTGGCACGTCCGTTCTTGCCGGAGTGCTGGGAAGCACCGGCTATGTGGCAAACCAGCAGCAGAATCCGGCAGTGCTGGCCGTGATGAAGCATTCGTTTACGACAATTCCGGGAGCACTCTGGATCATTACGGCAGTGGTATTGTACTGTTATCGTCTGAATAAAAAAGCATATCATCAGATTGTAGAGGAGATTCAGGAGAGGAAAAAAATAAAGAGCCGGTAAATATTACAAAAAAAGTTCCGCAAGGCGATGTACAAATTACCTTGCGGATTTTCGATTCTTTGGCTTGTGGCAGATGTCCGTTTGCGGTAAAATTATTACAGAGAGAAAAAGCAGCAGGAGAAGAAGAGACAATATGTTGAAAAACAGCAGAAAAGCAGCAGTAATAGTTCTGGCGTGTATGCTGGCTGGCGGCTGCAGGCAGACGGCAGAGCAGGATGGGGGAACGGATGCAAAACCATATGTTGATATTTCACTGTATTCGGATGTGAATTTCTGGAAGCTGCCGGAGTGGGATACCGCGGAGGGGACGATTACAGGTGAGATTACAAAGCAGACGGGGGTGACGGTGGATGCTGAAATTCCAATGAAAGAAGCGGATACACGGCTGAAGCTGATGCTTTTAGACGATGAGCTGCCGGATGTGATATCGGTTATTGACAGTACGACGGTAAACCAGCTGGTGACTTCTGGTAAAGTCTGGAAAATCGATGAATTTCTGAAGACTTATAAACCGGATTCTCATCTGCTGACGGAATTTCCGGAGGATATAAAGCAGGAGCTGATCAAACGGGACGGAGGGTGGTATGCGCTGCCTTCCCATCTAAATTCCAAAGATGCGAGAGATATCTGGAAGCCCTGTGATGAATATTGGGAGGATGTGGTAGCGTATTCGGATAATAACGCGATTATATGGAATAAAAATCTTCTGGAACAGCTTGGGATCGACATAAGCGGGGTTGTTGCGCAGGAAGACGTTTTTGCGGTATTGGAGCGGGCAAAGAGGAGCGGCCTGAAACTGGATGGGCAATCCATTATTCCGCTGCTGCCGGATGGCAATGATTACCGGAGTACCACATTAAAGTTTCTGTTAGAGAATTTTGGCGCGGAATGGGTGGATAAAAACGGGGATTATCAGGACAATATACTGCAGCCGGAGGCAAAAGAGGCATTAAAGTTTGTCAATACTGCAGTGAGGAACGGATACATCGATCCGGAACATTTTAAACTGGAAAGCTCCCAGATTTATGATCTTGCCCGAAGCGGCAGAGCGCTTTGCTTCATTGGAAATATTGCGGATGTGGCTGTGACGGAGGAAGACTGGCTGTCAACAGGGGTGGTTTTGTCCGAAACCGGGAGCGTGCCGGTGCAGGGGAAAAATCTTCGGGCTACTGCCGGGTGGATTCAGACTTTTATTTCAAAAGACTGCAGGCATCCAAAAGAGATTGCGGCATGGGTAGATTATATGACAAGTGAAGAAGGAAAAATGCTCTGTACGTATGGATTTCCTGAAAAAGATTATACTGTGGGGGAGGACGGGCAGATACACCGCACAGAAGAGGGGCGGAAGAAAGAAGCTGCACATGCGCAGACAGGAATGACAGCATTCTGGATGTTTGCCAATACAGCGTGGGCCAGAAGCAAGACACTGGAAGGGGAGGAGAACGGACGGCTGGTCCTTGCATATGGAATGTACCCCCAAACAGTGCAGTATGACAGTTCTTTGCTGATGTTCCCCGCAGATCTCTTTTCCAAAGACAGTGAGGCGGGCGTAATGGAGCAGGAAGTTTCTGCATGGAAAGAATCCCAGATCCTTGTGACGGTTCTGGCAGAGAATGAAGCGGAATTTGAACGGGAATATAAAATGCTGACAGAAGGTCTGCGGGAACGCGGAATTGAGAAAGCAGATGCGGTTAAGAACCAGGAGTATCGGAAGAACTGCAGAGAATACCAGAGTTATATTGAGAAAATAAATAGCGGCAGCGAGGATTTGGAACATGATCAGTAAGAGGGTGAGAAAAAGCCTGTTCGCCCAGCTTCTGCTGTTTACCTGCGGCATCCTGATTACATTGTGTCTGGGATTTTTTATAACGGAACAATATCTGCAGCGGACGCTGCGTGAAACAGCTTTGGATACCAATGAAAAACTGCTCTTTCAGATTGGGGGCAGGATGGAAGAGTTTTACGATACAATGAAAAGCATTGCTACATTTGTTGTATACTCTCCTACGGTGATGGAATATTATGGACAGGATACCAAAGGCCGTCTGCTTCTGGAAGAAGAAGTTTCGCGGATTTTTTCCAATGCGGTGCTGATGGAAACAGATATTATGGGGATCTCCCTGTACGACATATCAATGCGAAAGATTGCCGGCATGGGAGAGGAATTAGAACGGGCAGGCGGGCGGCTGACGCTGAAGGAGAATATGGAATTTGGGGATGTTGTGGAAGTAGGGGAAACGAAAGCGCCGTGCTACAGTATTTATTTTCCGGTATACGATCTGAACAACAGGGAATACGGCAGGCAGATTGGAATGTGCGTATTTTTGATGCAGACAGACAGTTTTCTGGGTTTTTTGGAGGATACACAGATTACAGATCATACGCAGGTATATCTGGCGGACGGGGAAAACCGTGTGCTGGAAACAATTGGCGGAGAAGAAGGAAAACTGGAATCTGCCCGGCTGGTGAGCGGCAGGGAGTATTATGTTATGGTACAGGAGCTTGGAATGGGCAGATGGAACGTTATCAGCCGGATTCCGGAACAGGAGCTTGGAAAAGAAGCAACGGGCAGCCGGATCGTGTCTGTCACAGCGTTTTTCTTTGCGTTTATTATGGTAGCGGTTATGCTTATGTACTGCTATTGGAACATGATTTACCGGATTCAGAAAATCGACAGGTTTATCCGGAGGACGTCCCGCGAGCCAAACCTTCGGATGGAGGAGAACGGAGAGGATGAACTTGGCGTTGTATCCTTAAGCCTGAATAAAATGCTGGATGAGCGTGAGAGGATGAATCAGGAAATTTTAGATTCCCAGCAGAAAATGTACGAGATGGAACTGGAGAAGCGGCAGGTGCAGATACTCGCTTACCAGAACCAGATTCATCCGCACTTTCTGTATAATACCTTTGACTGTATCCGCTCGATGGCGCTTTATTACAATGTTGACGATATTGCGGAGCTTACGATGGCATTGTCCAATACCTTCCGGTTTGCGGTTAAGGCAGATCATATTATTACTGTGGAAGAGGAAATTAACAATATTAAAGAGTACGCGAAAATTATTGAGTATCGGTTTATGGGAAAGATTAAAGTGCAGATTCAGGCGGGACAGGAGGTTCTGCGGAAGCGTGTGATTAAATTTATCCTGCAGCCGCTGGTGGAAAACGCGGTTTTTCATGGCTTAGAGCGAAAAGTAGAGGGTGGGGAAGTTGTGGTATCCGCAGGTCAGATCAGCGGAAACCGTATGCTGTTTGTAGTAAAAGACAATGGGTGCGGGATTGAACCGGCACAGAGCGCGCGTTTAAAGTGTACCCTCGAACAGGGCATTCCATATAAAGGGATTGGGATTTCTAATATTTACCAGAGGCTGAAACTTTTTTATGGCGAGTGTGCGGAACTGGAAATAGAAAGCAGTGTGGGAGCAGGGACAACGGTCAGCATTATTGTTCCGGATCAGGCGGAGGAGATTTGAGAATATGTATCAGGTATTTATTGCAGATGATGAAATGTGGGTTGCAGTTGGAATCAGAAAGCTGATAGAGAAATCGGGCCTCCCGTTTGAAATAACCGGAGAAGCAAACGATGGTGTAACCGCGCTGGCAGAGATTGAGAAAAAGCGGCCGCAGGTGCTGTTTTCGGATATCCGTATGCCGGGATTTGACGGACTGACACTTCTGGAAAAACTGGCGGAAAAGGAAGTTGATATAGCGGTTGTCTATATCAGCGGGTATGCAGAATTTGAATATGCGCAGAGAGCCTGCAGGCTTGGGGCGTTTGACTATCTTCTAAAACCAGTGGAGCAGGAGAAAATGAATGATGTACTAAGCCGGATTGCAGTAAAACTGGGAGAGCCTGAGCAGAAGAACGAAGAGCTGCTGCAGAAAAAAGGGAGCCAGAGTGTGGTTGAGCAGGTAATGCTTGAAATCCAGGATCGCTATACAGAAAGCATTACGCTGACGGATCTGGCGGAGGAATACGGCGTCAGTATCAGTCATTTAAGCGCAATGCTGAAGGCGGAGCTTACGATGCCTTTTTCGGATTATATTACGACAAGGCGTTTGGAGAAAGCGAAGGAACTTCTGCTGGATGAATCTCTGTCGGTACAGCAGGTTGCAGAGCAGACGGGCTATCAGGACTATTTTTATTTTACAAAAGTATTTAAAAAAAATATTGGGATTTCACCAAGTAAATTTCGGAAAAATATATAGGTTTTTTAACCAAAAATTGTAGAATAAAATTATACAAATTATACAAAATTATTTCATCCCGAAAAAATTACCAAAAAAACGAAAATATTACATGTTGATTGTGTGCAAAAAATATTAAAATATTTTATAATGTAAAAATATTTTATTAAGGAGGAAAAGGGATGAAGAAAAATGTGAAGCAATATCTGGCGGCGTTTTTAGCGGCAGCTATGGTAGTAACGGCGCTTCCTTCATCGGCGGTAAGAGCAGCCGGGGAAGGGGATGCGGCAGCCGGAGGAACCGAGACGGTGGCAGTGACGTCAGAACTGCCAGTGACAATGGAACAGCCTTGTGTTAAGTTTGTAAGGGCAGGAGCGGAATCAGTTAAGACGGGAACAGACGGAGGCAAGGCTCATTTAATCGGAACAAATGAGAAATCGGCTACAGGCAGTGCAAAGGCAGCGGCTTTTGTAGATGGCGAGACAGGAAAAGGGGATCAAAATGTTGGCAGCGCCCGCGTGGCGGCTATGGCGTTTGATCTGCCGGAAAAAAGCAACATTGAATCAGGCGCACAGCTCAGTGCGCAGCTTGAAATTACCATTTTCGATGGCAATGACAGGCTGAGCAACGGTACAGAGACGAAAGCGGCCATATTTCAAGTGGCGGCGGATAAATTTAATGGCATGGCAGATGATTTGACCTCAAATGCCCCAGGAGCAACGTTTCCGGCAAAAGATGGTTATGCCAAGGATAAGACCGTCTATGGTGATGGATGGATTAAATACCATAATTACACAGCACAGGATCAGAAAATCACGTTTGATGTGACAGAGTGGGTGAAAGCAGCGATTGAAGCGGGAGAGTCTCATGCGATTTTCCGTCTTCAGACGGTAGTTGGCGGATTTTTTGTGTATGATCAGAATGCGGGCGTGAATGCGCCAAAACTTTCAATTACGACAGCGACAGAAGAGCAGCTGGTAAATCAGACATTGCAGAATGATTATGATGCCCTGAAGATTCTGAACGCAGATGATGTACGGGGAAATCTTTCTTTGATCAAAAAGGGATCTAATGGCTCTGATATTACCTGGACGTCTGATAAGACAGCCATAGTAGAGGCAGGTACAGCAGACAGCGGCCTGTATGACGGAGGAATTGTACATCGTCCTGCAGCAGGCGGCAAAGAGGAAGAAGTTCATCTGACTGCTACACTGGCATATGGCGGAAAGAGCAGGGTTAAAGAGTTTACCGTTAAGGTTCAGCCATTGCCGGAGAACTTAGATACAGATTATACAGCCGGATATCTCTGGGCTCATTTTGGGACACAGGACGGCTATGAGAAGATGTTCTTTGGTTACAGTGAAGACGGACTGGCATGGAACAAGCTGAACAAAGTAGATGGAGTTGCGCAGGCGGTTCTGGAAAACAGCGGAGCGGGCAGTGATTTAGGAGTGCGTGATCCGCATCTGATCCGCTCCGCAGAAGGTGACAGATACTGGATTCTTGGCACCGATCTTCATGCGGAAGGCGGCGGCGCCGGAGGAAGCGGCTGGAATCAGCTAAGTGCAAGCCAGAATCTCGTTGTCTGGGAATCTACGGATCTGGTAAATTGGAGTGAGCCTCGCCTTGTGTACGCAGGCTTTGAAAATGCAGGATGTATCTGGGCTCCGGAGGCAATATATGACGATACAACAGGGGATTATGTGGTTTACTGGTCATCCAGAGATAAGTCAAAAGCGGGCACAGAAGAGAATGCTCTTCGCGTCTATGTATGCCGTACAAGGGATTTTAATACATTTTCAGAACCGAAGGTATGGCTGAGCGAAGACCAGGATTCAGGAAGTGAAGTAAATATTATTGATTCTTCTATTGTAAAAAGCAATGGTAAATTTTACCGTTTCTCAACTTCTGACTGGAATACGGTTATTGACGTCAGCGATACCCTGGACACAGAAGATGTATTGGATGTCAGAAAGGGAGAAGCGCAGAGTACGCCCGATGGCTCCTGGAAACGCCTTGTGACAAGAAGCAAGAGCAGTGACGCAGGGTTTGACGGAAGAGAAGGCTTTACTGTATATCAGCTTCCGGATGGAACCTGGTGCATGATGGGTGATAACAGCGGATACAAAGCTTTTGTGACAGATGACCTTGCAACATTGGGAACTACAAAGGTAACAGAGGCAGACGCCAGCTTTGATGAAAGATTCCGGCATGGAACGGTAGTGCGTTTGTCAGAGGCAGAAGAAGCCCGTGTTCTCGAAGCATATAAAGATACCGAATCGCCGGTGGAAGATCCGGTAGAGGAACCCATTTTACGGTATGATTTTGAAGAGGAAACGGAAGCGGGAACTATTACAGACAAGGGATTGGGAGATGAAAAAGCAGACAATGGAACGCTTTATGGAAGCGCGGCAGTTGTTTATGATGAAGAACTTAAGAGCAATGTATTAAAACTGGATGGGGCAAACGGCGGTTACGCAGAAATTCCAAAAGGATTTTTCGATAATAAAAATGTTATGACGATATCCATGGATGTAAAATCGGAAAAAGACAGTGGGAATTTCTTCACGTTCACCTATGGTAAAAACAGTACGATTTATGATTTCCTGCGTATAAGGGGAACTGAAGTACGCAATGCAGCCACATTAAACAGCTGGGGCAGTGAAAAAGAAGTATCAGGAACCGGAGCTGTGACAGGAACCTGGCAAAAAGTAGTGATTGTAATAAACCGTCAGAAAATGAAGCTTTATCTGGATGGAAGCCTTGTTTCAGAAAATGCAAATACGGGTATTCTGACATCTGCTATGGGAACGGATTTGCTTGCTTATCTGGGGAAATCTTTCTATGATGATGCTTATTTTAAAGGCAGCTTTGATAATTTTGTAGTATATAACCGGGAATTGAGCAAAGAAGAGATTGTTGCGGATGTTCTGGGCAAGGTTCCAATGTTAAAATCTGTCACAATTGGCACTGCGCCAGATCGCGAGACAGCTTTGGAGTACCGTGGAACGGATGATCATACGGCAATATTGTCGTCTATCGATCGTGAGAACAAGGTAATTACTTCATATCTGCGAAAGGGAGCGGATCTTACAGCAGTTCCTGTTACACTGAACACATTGTCGGATAATGCAGTTGTGACGGCAGGGCAGGAAGCATTTACAGGAACAATGGATTTAAGCAGTGATGCAGAAATTACAATTTCTTATAATGATAATGAAGGAACCAAAACAGAAACCTACACAGTAAAGAAACCGATTCTATGTAACAATCCGGTACTCCCCGGACAGTATGCAGATCCGGATATCGACTATTTTGACGGCAAATTCTGGATTTATCCGACAACAGATGGCTATCCGAGCTGGAGCGGCGATGTGTTCCATGCATTTTCTTCTCCGGACATGGTGAACTGGACAGATGAAGGCATTATTATGCAGCTTGCCAATGACAACCCAGGCCTTAATGATAAGGGCGTGCAGATTGCCAAATCTCCATGGGCAGTGAAAGGAAGCGCATGGGCTCCGACTATTGAGAAAAAGAATGATAAATACTATTTCTATTACTGTGGGAAAGATTCCAGCGGAGCATCTCAGGTGGGCGTTGCCGTTGCAGATCATCCGGCGGGCCCGTACACCGATAAGGGAGAGCCGCTTGTGACAAAAGCAATGTGCGACAGTGCAGGCGCAGGCGTGGGCCAGGCGATTGATCCATCTATTTTTACGGATGATGATGGAAAATCATACATCCTGCTTGGCAATGGAAGCGCAGCTATCGCCGAATTAAACGATGACATGATGAGCATCAAAGAAGGCACGCTTAAGCGGATTAACGGGCTGACAGATTTCCGTGAGTCTGTAATCGTGACAAAGAAAGACGGAATTTATCACTGGACATGGACCTGTGATGATGCGAACAGCCCGAATTACCATGTAAATTATGGCACGAGTGAGACATTACTTCAGGCAGACGGGACTGCAAGCGTTACATTAAAGAAAAAGAACCTCTTAAGCAAAGATGAGAGCAAAGGAATGCTGGGAACCGGACATCAGTCTGTACTGCATATTAAGGATGAGAGCGGAAACGACAGATATTTTATGGCATACCATAGATTCTATACTCCGCTTGGTATTTTCACAAGTGCAGACGGATATGGAAAACACCGTGAAACCTGTATCGATGAAATCTTTTTTGATGAGAATGGCGAAATGATTATCACGCCTACGTTAGAAGGCGTTGGAGCGGTTCAGGCAGCGAATGATCAGGTGATACATGTAGAGTCAGTCAGCCTGGATAAAAAGTCTCTGACATTAAAAGTTGATGAAACTGCAGCTTTGCAGGCAGCTGTAGCGCCTGCGAATGCAACTGATAAGACATTGCGCTGGTCATCTGACAAGGAAACGATTGCAACCGTTGATGAAGATGGTGTTGTAACTGCAAAAGCAGAAGGAAGAGCGAATATTACAGTTACAAGCGTCAATGGAAAAACAGCGGCATGTGTAGTAACAGTGGAGAAGAAAACCACAGGAGGGGGGCCCGTTGAAGTGACCTCTGTGAGCCTGGATCCGACAATGCTTACATTAAAAGCCAAAGAAACCGCAACGTTAAAAGCAACCGTACAGCCTGCTGGCGCAGTAACAACACTGACCTGGAAATCCGGCAATCAAAATGTAGCGACTGTAGCAAATGGCGTTGTAACCGCAAATGCAGCCGGAGAGACGACGATTACAGTTACAACGGCAAATGGAAAGAGCGCATCCTGTACTGTAACAGTCAGCAAGGACGCCGCAGCAGATCCGGGAACAGACACGACGACGAAAGTACCCGTAACCAGTGTGAAACTGAACAAAACCAAGGCAATCCTTGGGGTAAAAGAGAAATTTACGATCCAGGCAGCTGTTCAGCCAGCCAATGCAACGGATAATAGGGTGAAATTCAGCACCAGCAACAAGAGAGTTGCCACAGTAACACAGAAGGGCGTTGTAACAGCCAAGAAAAAAGGCACGGCCACCATTACGGTAACAGCGGGCGGTAAGACTGCAAAATGCAAAATTACCGTAAAAGCGGCGCCAAAGAGGATTACACTGAATAAGACGAAAGTAAATCTTAAGAAAAAGAAGACCTTCCAGATTAAAGTGAAGCTTCCAAAGAATACTGCCAGCAATAAGATTACGTATAAGAGCAGCAATAAGAAAGTAGCCAGCGTATCCACATCTGGCAAAGTAAAAGCAATCAAGAAAGGAAACGCAACCATTACCGTAACAACGTTCAATGGAAAGAAAGCGAAGCTTAAAGTTAAAGTAAAATAGAAAAGCAGCGGCAGTCCAAACAGGGGGAGATATGGCAGACTCAGCCATATCTCCCCCTGTAAGTTATAGCAAAGAGGAGGACAAACTGATGCCAGTGCAAAAAACAACAATTTATCCGACAATACATGTTTAAAATAGGGAAAAACTATTGATTTTGCACAATGGATTGTATATCATAAAACCAGAAAACGCCGTTATGGAAAGGCAAGATCAGAATAAGCTTACGCTTGGAGTAAAAGAAAAAATTACCCTGCAGGCATTTGTTTTACCTGAAAACGCATCCGATAAGAGCTGTAAATTTACCAGCAGCAAGCCGGGGGCTGCCGCGGTATCGAAGAAGGGCAGAACATTCCAGATTAAGGTGAAACTGCCAGGGAATACGGTCGGCAACAGGATTACGTATAAGAGCAGCAACAAGGATGTAGCCAGTGTATCTGCGTCTGGTAAAGTAAAAGCATAAAAAAAGGAAAAACAACGGTTACGGTAACATCTTTTAATAAGAAAAAAGCAAAGCTTACAGTTTGGGTAAAATAAGAAAAACAGGCATTTTGACTGTGTTCTTCAGGGATGATCTTGCCAGGAAACAGCATACTGAATAAAACAGACATAACTGTGACAATATCAAATGATTATGCAATAACTAGGGAGGTAGATATATGGCATCTCAGACAAAAGGATTTTGTAAATATTGTGGGAAAGAGTACACAAGGGCGGGAATAACGCGGCATCTCTCTTCCTGTAAAGAGAGAACGCGTCTATTGGAACAGGAACCCTCAAAGCGGCGCTGCGGTTATTTTCAGCTGTTTATTTCAGGCTGGTATAACAGCGATTACTGGATTGCGGCAGAGATAAAGGACACGGCAACACTGGAAGATTTGGATGATTTTCTCCGGGATATCTGGCTGGAATGCTGCGGTCATCTAAGCTCGTTTACGATTGACGGGAGACAGTATGATTCTGCTCCTGATGCGGATTTTTTCTGTGATGAACCGTCGGAAGATATGGATATTAAGCTGAAAAAAATCCTTGCTCCTGGCATGACGATCCGGTATGAATATGATTTTGGATCGACGACAGAACTGGCGATAAAGGTTCAGAGCCACCGGACAGGCGCTTTTGTGCCGGAAGCGGTGACCATATTATCCAGGAACCAGCCGCCTGAGATTCTCTGCTCCCAATGTGGGACGAATCCGGCACAGTGGGTAATGTCCGATGGCATGTTTGATGAAAAACCATTCTGGTGTGAGGAATGTCTGCAGGCAGGGCGCGAAGAAGAGGGGCAGGATGATTCTGTTTATGAATATATGCTCCCAGTATGCAATTCACCGCGTATGGGCGTCTGCGCATATGAAGGGAGCGTGTCTTATCCGGAGTGTTTTGAGCCAGATAAGAAAGTCCGGTGAAAAATGACAGTTCAGCTTTCCGTCTGCATCTGCGTAACCAGGGCGCAGATGCAGACAGAATTGGAACAGTGAAAATACTATGGCAAATTATGATGGTTTGCTCCATGGCCCTCTGTGATAAAAGATAAGGGACAGTACAGCCGCAATACTCCATCCAATCGGCCATGCGCACCAGATGCCGGTTGCGCCAAGCGTAGTCTTAGACAGAAGAAAGGCCAGCAGGACACGCAGGATTAAATCGACAAAGGTAGCCAACATAAACTGTTTCATCAGTCCGGCTCCCCGGAGAATGCCGTCTGCAACGAGTTTGACAGAGATAATAAAGTAAAACGGCGAGAGAATCCTCAGATAGGCGACGCCTGTCTGTATGGCGGTTGCGGTCGGGTGATCCAGAAACAAGTGCAGGACAATGCGTCCGGCAAAGAAGTACAGCAAGAAGAGCGGCAGGCAGAGCAGCCAGACCAGCTTGCGTCCGGCATGAAAACCAGAGCGGATTCTCTGCAGCTTTCCCGCGCCGATATTCTGGGCCGTGTAATTGGAAACGCCGTTGCCCAGCGTGGACAGAGACGTTATCACCAGATTATTCAGCTTTACGGCAGCGGAATAACCAGCCATGACCGGGGCTCCAAAGCCGTTGATTACACCCTGGATCATAATATTTCCCACAGAGATAAAACTCTGCTGCAGAATGCTTGGAACGGCGATCGCAGTAATCCGTTTCAGAAGCTCCCGGTCAAAGAGGGGAGCTTTTTTCTTTGCCTGAAAACTTTTCAGCCGCTTCCAGATTGCGCATACGGCCAGAATACAGCTGATTCCCTGGCAGAGAAACGTAGCCCATGCAACGCCTGCAACTCCCATATCAAATACGTTTACAAATAAGATATCTACAGCGATATTGGAAGTAGAGGAGGCTGCGAGAAAATAAAACGGGGTTTTGGAATCTCCCAGAGCGGAGAAAATACCTGTTGCAATATTGTAGAAGAAGACAAAGGGCAGTCCCCAGATATAGATATCCAGGTACAGCTTTGAGTCGGAAAAAAGCTCCGCCGGCGTCTGAATCATCTGCAGCAGCTGCCCGCAGGCTGTAATTCCAATCAGCATTAATACGCCGCAGAGAATGGCGCTGGAGATTCCGGCTGTTGTCACTGCAGTTTTCATCCGGCTATAATCTTTTGCGCCAAACAGCTGAGATACAATTACAGAACATCCCATATTACATCCAAATGCAAATGCAATAAAAATCAGCGTAATCTCATAGCTGTTGCCTACGGCAGCCAGTGCGTTTTCCCCAATGAATTTGCCAGCCACCAGACTGTCCGCGATGTTGTAAAGCTGCTGAAATATAATGCTTCCAAACAGCGGAAGGCAGAATTGCCATAACACAGTTTCCGGTTTTCCGATTGTCAAATCCTTGTTCATAAAATCAGATCCTTTCTTTTTTCATATGTTTTATATCCAACGGAGTATTATAACGCAAATTGAAACAGAAAGAAAATATAAATTGTTATGACATAATAAGAAATATCCGGGTGTCAGTCCGCAATAGTTCAGCCTGCAACTGTACAGTTAGCGGCCAGCAAAGCACAATAACCGGAAATCCGCCCCTTTTGCCGCAGGCAAACTTGAAATGGGGCGGATTCTGTTACAGAGAAGCTGGAAGGCTGAACCTTGACCGTCAGTTCAGACTTATGATAAAACAACAGAAATTTTTCGGGATGCACCGGTTCCCAAAGCGGTAATCAGCAATGTTATTCCTTCAATTGTCAGTATGATTATGGTACTTATTTATAATCTGGCTGACACATTTTTTATAGGACAGACGAAGAATGCTTATATGGTGGCGGCTGTTTCCGTGGCGACGCCGGCGTTTCTTCTGTTTATGGCTGTAGGTATGCTGTTTGGTATTGGCGGTACGTCGCTGATTTCAAGAATGCTGGGCGAAGGAAGGGAGGATCGGGCAAAAAATGCGTCTTCGTTCTGCTTCTGGACAGGCCTTTCTATTGGGCTTCTTTCTATGGCGGTGATTTTTGTTTTTGCCGATCCGGTCAGCCGTGCAATTGGCGCAAGCAATGATACGATTGGGTATGCTTCTCAGTATCTGCGTATTGTGTCTACTGCGATTCCATTTTTAATTCTCAGTAACAGCTTCAGTAATATTATCCGGGCTGAGGGCAGCGCGCAGACAGCGATGATGGGAATGATTATTGGAAACCTGATTAATATTGTGCTCGATCCGTTGATGATTTTGGGGGTCCACTGGGATGTCGCAGGAGCAGCGATTGCGACGGTTCTGGGAAACGTTTTTTCCGCTGTATTCTATATCCGCCATTTGGTTTCTTCAAAGTCTCCCTGCTGTCCATCCGGCCCGGTCAATATAAGGCTGGAGAGGGGATCGCTTTGGGGGTGTTTGCCATTGGAGTCCCGGCTTCATTAAACAGTATCCTTTTAAGCGCTTCTAATATTATTGTAAATAATATTATGTCCGGCTATGGCGATATGGCAGTTGCCGGACTGGGTGTAGCCATGAAGGTAAATATGATTGTGGTTATGCTTTTGATCGGTCTTGGTACGGGTATCCAGCCTATCTTAGGCTATTGTTTTGGCGCAGGAAACAGAACGAGGTATATGGAAGTACTTAAGTTTTCCCCGTTTCTTGCCTTTGGGATGAGCGCGGTGATGACGGCTGTCTGTTATTGCGGCGCCGGTCCGCTGGTACATGCCTTCCTTTCGGATGCGGATGCGTTTTCCTTTGGAATGTCCCTCGCCCGCATTTATATTTACTCCGGGCCTGTTATGGGGATACTTTTTGTATTGATTAACGCGATTCAGTCCACCGGTGCAGCCCTGCCTGCGCTGATTCTGTCTGTCAGCCGCCAGGGAATTATTTACCTGCCTGTGCTGTTTTTGTTCCGCAGAATCTTTGATTCCCCGGTTATGCTGGCAGCAGCGCAGCCGATTACGGATTATCTTTCAGCCGGGCTTGCAACAGTGCTGTTCTGGTTTACCTGCCGGAAATATTTTCAGAAAAAAGATGAGTAGTGAAACGCAGCATCCAAACCGTCTGGTTTTGATGCTGCGTTTTCCTGTCATTTGCATAAATTTGTTTGCCAGGCCAATGCCTTTTGGCAGTTAGAGCGTGTCTGAAAATTCATTCCCGCCATCTGCACGCCCCACTTTGCGTGATATTTGCGCCAAATTCGGTCAACGTAGCCCGCTACGCCTTCCTCATTTGGCACAAATCTCCCACAAATTGTGACGCACATCTTCCGGAAAGCAATTTTCAAACACGCTCTAGCGTTATACGTTTTAATATTTCTTACTGACTTTTTGCGTCTTATATCCTTTTTTCGTGACCGTAACGGTTACGCGGACTCCTTTGATATTCTTTTTAAATTTAATCTTAGCAACGCCTTTCGCATTTGCTTTTGTCTTTTTTGAGGAAGAACCAAGAATCTTTTTGCTTGCCTTGACTTTTACAGCTGCACCAGGAATAGTCTTAATTGTCAGGGTTTTTCCTTTTCTGGAGAGTTTGGCTGTTACAACGGTTACTTTATAAGAAGCCGTTTTACCTCCGAATTTGGCTTTAATTGTTACAGTGCCTGCCTTTAAGCCCTTAACCTTGCCGGAACTGTCTACGGTTGCCACTTTTTTATTGGAACTGCTGTAGGTGGGCTTGGCTGCTGACAGTTTGCCGACTGTGCCCATTACAACGGCTTTCTGCGTGGATGTATGCCCAGCAATAATGGTTTTCTTTGATTTTGCAAATGAAATTCTCTGCGGTTTGTTTGATACAACCGATACTTTACAGGTTGCGGACAGGTCTGCTGTTTTGGCGGTAATCGTAACTACGCCTTCCCGCAGCCCGGTTACAGTGCCTGAGCCGTTGACAGTTGCGATTCCTGTGTTGGAACTGGAAAACGTAGGTATAATATCATTGCGCACGCCATTGCGATCCCGTACCGTCGCTTTCAGCTTTAATGTTGTTCCCATCATAATCGTTGCATCAGATCTGTCCAGCTCGATTTTTGAGGGTTTCGCGGAAACGACAACGTTCATGGTTGTGCGTATACCGCTGGTCGTCACTGCAATAATCGTTGCGCTGCCGACATTTTTGGGAGTTATTTCACCGAGTGCGTTGACAGGTACAATGTCAGGAGCGGAACTGGTCCATACAATGGCGTCTGTAGTATTTGCCGGTGTGATGGTGTAGCCCAGCTGTAAGACCTGCTCCCGATTTTCGTTCAGATATAATGTCGACTGTGAAAACCGGAAAGACCTGGATGGCACTGCTGTCAGCTGGACAAACTGAAATTCGTGATCAGCTGCATATTTTTGGGCGGCTGAACCGTCATAGCCTTTTATGATGGTTGATTTGCTGCATACACCAGTGCCCCATCCGAAGTACAAATCTGTTGCGCTGTTTGGTATGGTGATGCTGTTTGGTACGGAAGATTTGCCGCTAAAAGCATTTTCTCCAATTGATACAACACTGTTGGAAATAACAGGATCTGATAATGCTGTATTCCAGAATGCATATTTGCTGATTCCAAGCAGGCCATGGGACAATGCCAGTCCTTTTAAAGAGGTACAGCCTTCAAATGCGCTTTTATAAATATTCCTTACATTGCCTGGTACGGAAATGCTTGCCAGACTGGTGCAGTTCCGGAAAGCGTCTTCCCCTATATTACAGAAAACATTATTATTTGCCGTAAGCGTTACCCGGTTCAGGGACTCACATCCATAAAAAGCTCTGTATCCGATTCCCTCTAAAACAGAGGAAACTGAAGTCAGGTTATGGCAGGAGTCAAAAGCGTGATCGGGAATATAGGTATTTATTGATGCAGATGCCAGTTTCTGGCAGTTATAAAATGCACCTTCCTTGACTTCTACAGAAGTGCTTAGTGTAACGCTTGTTAACGCGGTATTTTCAAAAGCATAGTTTCCGATATAGGTAAGAGATGCTGGAAAACTTCTGATATTCAGACTAGCGCAGTTTGTAAATACATGACTTCCGATTGTCTGCAGTGCGTTTCCCAATGGTACGCTGGTTAAGCTGGTACAATTATAAAATGTATAGCCGCCAATTTCCGTAACACCTGCCATTCCCAATACGGTTGTCAGATTTTTACAGCCACTAAAACAACCATCCCAAGACCAGTAACCATCAATCACTTTTACAGTGTCTGGAATTGTAACAGATAGCAGCCATTCATTTCCTTTAAAAACGCTGTCACCAAGTTTGGTCACTTTCTTACCGCCGATAGCGCTTGGAATCGTTACACTTAGCTCTGCGCCTGTATATTCTTGAATACACACTTCGGAATTGTTATTGATTGTATAATATTTCCAGAACCCATATGTTTCTGCGCCTGTCGCATCCACAGCGTCCTCTTCTGCCGCATCCTCCGCTGTTATCGCATCCGCTGCCGTTGCTGCATCTTCTGCCTGCTCCGGCATATCCGTCTTTTCTGTTCCCTCATTCTGTTCTGCCACTGGACTCTCTTCCTGCAGCACAGACGCCTCTGCTGTTTCTGTTCCAAAACCGCATACAGCGCCGGCCATACACAGGATACCCAGCAGTATCCCCACCACTTGTTTTCTCATAATCCATCCTCTCTTTCTGTGATTTTTATTCATACAGTGAAATGTGAGTTTTTAAAATGATTATCACATATTTCCTGCATTTCAACTTAATTATAATCATATGTTTACAATGCGTCAATTTCTTTGTAAAAAATAGCAGCATTGTTGTAACTTTTGGCTGTAGTGCAGTAACAGAGGATGTACTTCAATCTGGAAATCGTTAGCTCCATGATGCAAGCTGGTTTTATTGACAAGGATATTTGGAAAAAGTAATATGCTTTACAGAGAGGCGCCGCGGATAACAACGCTGTTTTAGGCAAACGAAACGAAGAATACTGCAGACAGTCCGGGTATTCTATTATGAAAGAAAATTGCCGTTTGGAGACAGGCTGTAGAATTCGTTCATACTCCCCGTCCGATACCCCGCTAAATCCATGCTGACATAGGTAAATCCAAGTGATTTCAGCCTGGATACGATCTTCGTCCGCATATCTTCTGCAAGGAGCTTGCCAAATTCTTCCGGCAGCAGTTCTATCCGCGCCATATCGCCATGTATCCGTACCCGGAACTGGCGAAAGCCTGTTTCAGACAAAAACTGCTCCGCCTGTTCCACCATAGCAAGCTTTTCGGTTGTAATTGTTTCTCCATAGACAAATCTGGAAGCAAGACATGCAAAAGAGGGCTTCTCCCATGTAGGAAGCGCCAGTTCTTTCGACAGTATCCGGATTTCGTCTTTGGTCAGTCCGGCTTCTTTCAGCGGGCTTTTTACATTCCATTCCGCAACTGCAGCAAGCCCTGGCCTGTAATCGCCCATATCATCCAGATTAGATCCTTCCGCAACGTAGGAAATATTCTGTTTGGCCGCGATTTGTATGATTTGCCGGAACAATTCTTTTTTACATAAATAGCATCGGTTCGGCGGATTCTCCCGGACGCCTGCGACTGAGAGTGTGTCAATGCTTACAATTATATGCCGGACGCCCTGTTCCCGGCAGAAATCGATAGCTTCCCTGGATTCCCGTTCAGGAAAAAAGGAAGATACTGCTGTGATGGCAATCACATGTTCCCCTAATACATCTTTTGCAGCTTTTAATAAAAACGTGGAATCCACGCCGCCAGAGAATGCAATGGCGGCGCTTCCTGGCTCTTTCAGCAAATCTTTCAGGAGCGCCAGTTTTTGCTGCAGATTTTGGGTATTGTCTTTTATTTCATTCATGTCCGGTGTCCTTTGATAGTTCTTTTTGAAAAATTGCTAAAATCTCCAGCAGGGGTCTGCCTGTCGTTCTTGCAAGTTCTGCGGCTGCTTCATATTCCGGATATTTTCTGATTTCTCCATTGGGAAGCGTGCATGTTTTCAGCTGTATTTCACCAATGCTTAAAACGGCGGATTCTGTTTTACGGTCTAAAACGCTCCGTTCCATTTTTACTCTCCGGATACCAATTGTAGTAGTTTCCTGAAACAGGATAGTTTCCAGCTGCCGTATGGATTCTTCTTTGCAGATTACGGAAAGCAGAACGGCCGGCCGGTTCTTTTTCATAAAAATCGGAGTATAAAACACATCCCTTGCGCCATGGGCAAAGAGCTGTTCCATAACGTAGCCGAGGAGTTCTCCGGTGCAGTCGTCGATATTGGTTTCCAGCTTGTAAATTGTATCCGCTTTATCCGGCGTTTTTGGTAAAATCAGCATTGCCCGCAGGATACTGGGCCTTTCATAGTTCCGTTTGCCTGCGCCCATCCCTGTTTTTTGAATGCAAAAATATTCCGGCAGCTTTCCGGAGGTTCTGACAGCCGCTGCAATTGCGGCTCCGGTGGGAGTGACCAGTTCTCCCCAAACGTCGGTCAGTTTAAGCGTCAGCTCGTTTGCCTGGACAATATTAGATACCGCAGGCACAGGAATCGAAAGGATGCCGTGCTGGCAGCGGATGGTTCCCTGGCCCTCGCACAGATAAGGAATAATAACATCTGTAATATCCAGATTATCCAGGCATACCGCTGCGGCGACAATATCTACAATGGAATCTATGGCGCCGACCTCATGGAAATGCACATGGCTGATATCCATTCCGTGGGCTTTTGCTTCTGCCTGTGCCAGGATGTCAAAGATACAAAGAGCCGTAGCTTTTGCACGCGTGGTCATATCCGTCCGGTGAATAATATCCTGTATCTGAGCCAGTCCACGGTGTTCATGGGAATGCGTGCGAGCAGGCGCAGCTTTCGGATCATGTGGATGAATATGGTCTAAAGCTGCCGCATATTCCTGTGAATGTATATGCTTATGAATCGCTTCCGTTCCATGGAACTTTGCGTGCTCATGCGAATGTGTGTGTCCATGTGCTGTCTCATGTTTGTGGGAATGTAATTGGTCATGTCCATGCAGATATTCCATATCATGATCGTGGTTTTCATGCGCTTGATCCAGTTTTACGTTAAAATCACAGACGTCAAGACCTGCTTTTTTTACTCGGCTGATCTGAATTTCAAATCCCTGCAAAGGCATACTTCGCAGCGCTTTTTGCAAAACGTTTGGATCTGCGCCTAAATCCAAAAGCGCGGCGACTGTCATATCTCCGCTGATTCCGCAATTACATTCCAGATATAATGTCTGTCCCATCGTTACGTTACCTCCTGTCTGCCGTCGCTGCCCAGACGGTTAATTTGTGTTGCAATATAACCGGCGCCGTATCCATTGTCTATATTTACCACGGCAATACCGTTGGCACAGGAATTGATCATCGTAAGCAGGGCGGAAAGCCCGTGCATACTGGCGCCATATCCAATCGAAGTCGGCACGGCAATTACAGGGCGGCTGACAAGACCGCCGATAACACTTGCAAGCGCGCCTTCCATTCCGGCAACTGCGATAATACAGTTGGCGCTTTGGATTTCATCCAGCCTAGCCAGGAGACGGTGCAGCCCGCTGACGCCGACGTCATAAATGCGTTCCACATTGGAACCAAAAAATTCCGCTGTTTGCGCGGCTTCCTCCGCCACCGGAATGTCTGCGGTCCCGGCACTGCATACGGCTATGTTTCCAAACCGTTTTTTTCTTTTTTTTTCCAGTTTTAAAATATGGGAGACAGAATCATACGAGACTTCCGGAAGTATACGGCGAATCAGATTATACTGCTGTGCATCCGCTCTTGTCCCAAAGACTTCCCCGTGAAGCTCGTAGAGTTTGGCATAAATCGACTGCAGATATTCATCCGGCTTTCCGCTGCAGAATACCACTTCCGGAAAACCGGAACGGATTTCCCGATGGGAGTCCAGTTTGGCATAGCCCATATCTTCAAATGGCTGTTTTCTAAAATACGCTTCTGCTGCTTCAATTGAGAGTTTTCCGTTTTTCACTTGTTCTAAGACAAAACGGGTTTCCATAGCTGCCTCCTTTTGATGTACATAGACCAGGGCTTTTCCATCCCTGCCAGTTCAAAATCATGCCGCTTTAATTTATGGATCGTTTCTGCATACACAGGGGCAGTTCCAAACCATATTTTGTAAGCAGCGCTTCGTCCCGCAACAATTCGCCCGTCGTTCCATGGCAGATGACGCTGCCGTCTGCCAGCAAAACAGTTTCGCTGCAGGTATCCAGGATCATGTCTAAATCATGGCTGGCAATCAATTTTGTTTCATTCATTTCATTTAGAATTTTAATCAGGTTCCTTCTGTTCCTGGGGTCTAGCGCAATGGACGGCTCGTCAAGTAAAATGTAGGCACCAGCGAGGTGGAGATGGTGCTCGCATCCCAGTGTATCATCCAGTCCA
>CAJUPF010000045.1 GCA_910588565.1 uncultured Lachnospiraceae bacterium | reverse complement strand
CCATAGCACAGCGCACATTCGCTCTCTCTCCCCACAACGGCAATCGCCTCCGTTCCGCGCACAGAGCCGAATATGGTATCCTCCTGGCTGCTCCGTGTCCCAATAATGCTGGACATTCCAATTGTAATCCCCGTCTTCTTCTCTGTGAAAAGTTTCACTGTTACAATATCCCGTTCCATCTTATCCATTTCTCCATCCCACCTCCAAATCACATGCATGGTTTCCCAGGGAAAACTGCCCGCTGTTCCCAAGGATATAGGTTCGATCCTTTTCTAAACGCATATTTCCGATATAAGTTCCGTTTGTAGAACGATCGACGAGATAAAATTTCTTTTCCAGCGCGTCACAGAACAATTCGCAGTGCTCTTTGCTGACCGTTATATTCTTGGTTGGGACAATATCTGCCCGCTCACTGGAACGCCCGATTTTTATCATGGTATTCTCCGGAATATTCCAGGAAACTCCCTGGCTGCCCCCCGCGATTCTCAGATATGGCGCCATATGGCTGACTGCTGCAGGCGCTTCCGATATCTGCGGCGGCGCGGGCCGGACTCGGATCACCTGGGTCCGATCCTGTGTATTTTGATCCGGCCCAAATACGCTTACCAACTCCGCCGCTGACTGCGTCCTGTTCTTCTTGTTTAAAATCAGCGCCTGATCGACAGCCCGTGAGACTTCCGCGCCAACTTCCGGATTCACTTCATTCAACGGATGATACTCTTCTCCGGTGAAGCGTTCCGGCGCCCTGGCCACCATAACCCCCGATACCGCATAATAAAACGTAGCCGCCAACGCGTAGACATCTGTATAACTGCCCTGGCTGCTGGTGCTTGAATACTGCTCCGGCGGCGCATAGCCATGTTTCAAAATCACAGACAGCGTCTGGCTGTTTTTGCCGATAATATATTTGGCATTGCCAAAATCTATCAGCTTTACCCGGCCATTCTGGTTGACCATAATATTATCCGGGCTGATATCACGGTGAAATATCCCGGCTTTTTTATGCACCTGATCCAAAGCCATTCCCGCACGGTAAAAAATCGGTTCCGCCTCACTGAGCGGAATCTTGCCGCCGAAAGTAGCCATCAGCTGTTTTAAGGTCGCCCCTTCGAGATATTCCATCACAAAATACGCCGTATTGTTCTGTGTAAAATAATCTGTAATCTGTACCACTTCCGGGACATCCATCAGTTTTTTCAGAACTTCCGCCTCATCCATAAACCGCTTTTTGCCATGCTCAAAATCTTCAATATTGGAATTGGAGGTTACATGAAGCTCCATTTCATGCTCTTCCCTGGTCACAATCCCCCGCGGCACAAACTCCTTAATTGCGCAGCAAGACTGATTGAGCACATCAAACGATTTGTATGTAATGCCAAATCCCCCGCAGCCTAAGACCCGTCCAATCAGATATCTGTTTTCCAGTAAAAACATCTCCGGCAGGCGCAGCGGGTTCGGCTTTTCCTCCTGTCTGCCATATCCGCAGACCGGGCACGTTCCCGATGCAATACTGCCTTTGAAACAATTGGGGCATCTTTGCTCTTCATTCATCCATTACCACCTCACCGTCATTGCAACATCTCCTACTTTGATCGTATCCCCGGCGTTTAACCTGACAGGAGAAGAAATCTGTGTTCCATTTACCAAAGTTCCATTTGTCGTATGCAGATCTTCAATGTAAAATGCTCCTTCATTTATATGATTCGTAATTGCAAAGTGCTGTCGGGACATTTTTTCATCATTTATTGAAAGATCACATTTTTGGGAACGGCCAACGATAATGCTTTTGCCCACCTCGACGTTAATCTGGCGTTTCCCGTCGGCTTCTTCCAGATAAAACTGCAGCTGTTTTTTGGGTGCGTCAACTTTTTTCACCTCCACGCGATGCTTCTTTTCCAGATTGGACTTAAGCACGGCTTTTCCTTCTACCATCACGACGCCGCTTCTTTTTTTAATCATCTGCCACCCAATGCCGAGCGCTGCCAACAATACTATGAGCACGGCAAGGCCCGCAAGAAATACCTGATATTCTTTGATAAAATCCGCTATGCCCGGTTCCACACCATTTGTAATGGTAAGGCTGACGGATTTTTTCAGTTCATTTGTCTCCATAGAATCGTCCGTAATGCCATGAAACCGGATGGTATATTCGCCGTTTCGCAGTTTTTCCTCAAACGTAACCGTCGCTGTAATATCGTCGCCTTCGTCATACCGCACCATATATCCGTCCGTAATTTTGGAATCCTCAAATTCCACTTCATAAGAAGCGGTCTGATCCGCTTTACGCACAGGTTCGCTGAACTTTATCCGCAGCGCGTATTCCGACGCCCGTTCAAGGGAAGCGACCGGCGGCTGTTCGTCTTTGCTGTAGTAGGAGGCCGTATAATCCACGGTATACGTCTCTTCATTGGAGCATCTGAGGTTCAGCGCTTTTTTCTGGTATTCCACCACATTTGTCTTTGCCCTTGCCATAATGACAAACGCTTCCAGAAAATGCTGATGCAGTTCCTGCATTTTTGGAACGGCAGTTTCCGCATCAAATATCGCCATCTGGCCGCCTGTACTCCGGACAAATTCGCCCATGCTGTCCAGAAATGTATTCTCACTGCCGTATATCTCTTTTGCTCCCATCGCATAGAGTGGAATCCGTTTTTCATTTAATGTGCCAAGCGCTTCGTCTTTGGTCGATGAATTTTCAGAAAAATCTTCCCCGTCTGTCAATACAACCGCAATTTTCCGGATACCGGCCTCCTCGTTGGAATCCGCCAGTTTTGCCGTCCGCTGAACAGCGTCAAACAAATGGGTCGTCTGATCCGTATTTTCCAGTCCGTTTACCTGTTCCGAAATATCATCCGCCATAGTCATATTCTGAAATACCAGTTCCACATCGTCCCCAAATGTAATCAGCGAAATTTTATCCTGCGGCGTCATATTCTGCCAGAAATCCAGAATCCCGGCTTTCATCCCTGCAAAATACTCCGGGCTGACAGATGCCGATACATCCAGCAGCATATAGTAATCGCTGCCCTGGCCGCTCTGCAGATAGGGCAATACCTGTGTTTTTTTCAATTCATCCCCGCCATACGTGATACTGATATCATCCAGAAGCTCCGGCTGCTGCGGATAGCAGTAGATATTTACATCCGGCATGCAGGCAGCCACGCATTCTATACTGACCTCCTCTAATTTTTCTTCGATACCGGATGCAAAAACATCTGCCATATGGCCGCATATCAGAAACAACGACAGCAGAAACGCAATCTGTTTTTTCATACTTTTTTCTCCCATCGTTTCTCTCCTGTGCAAAATGCCACAAACTCCAACTGTGTATCTCCCAAAGCGATCACTTTACCGCTCTCGAGCTGCCGCGCCTGATCGAGCAGCTCATCTTCCACATAGACCAGATTTCCAGCGGAGGGAAGGATATAAAATATATTTTTCTTTTCTTCGTAAATCACGGAACAATGTTCGTCCCTCGATACCTGGGGATCCCGCAATACAATATCGTTGCTTTTGGATCTGCCAATGCGGTTAAATCCGGCATATAAAGGAAAATCCCTGCCATATTCCTCTCCTTTGGTGCAGACCAGCCAGCCGGCGATACAGCGTGAAATCCCCTGTTTTTCATAAATACTGATTGTCTTGCCCTCGTCAGGATCTGCTCCGCTGCCCCGATACGATGCGTATGCATCAGACACGGCGCCGGTACCGCCGCCATACGGCGCGTATGCCCCAGGAACCGCTCCCTGATTACTGCCATACGGCGTTTGGTACGGTTTCGGATTCTGCAAAAAAGACGCCTCCCGTTCCACTGCGGGATTGATATTGACCTGCTGGTTCTGCGCATTCTGCCGGATATACTCAATCGCATAATTTTCCACCTGCTGCGCCTCGAATGCCACGGTAGCCGATTCCTCCTCCATCGTTCCTTTTGCCTTCTGTTCTGCGCAATGCGGACACTCACTGTACCGTTCATCGTCGTAATAATGCGAGTTTTTACATTGTACAATTGACATACTGTCTCTCCTCCTTTTGATTTTAAATAAGCTTACTGTCAGTGCAGAAATACCGTAACCGCCGAGTAATTATCCATCCCTTTTCCCGTCCCGTTTTTCAGTACTTCCCGTTCCATTTTTTCCATCCATTCGGCCGGGGATTTGGAATGTTTCAGGGTACTCTGCATTGCCTTTTCCCCAATCCACTCCCAGAATCCGTCCGAACACAGCAGAAATTCCATTCCCGCCGTGCAGTCCATCGGTTCTGACAGCTTATACCGCGGGGACTCCCATTCTGTTCCCATCACGCGCAGCAGGCGGTTCCTGTCAGCATGGCCCCGGATCTCTTCTTCTTTGATTTCACCTGCCGCTACCAGCATCTGCGGCACGCTGTGATCCAATGTCCGCAGCTTGTATTTTCTGTTTTTGAAAAAATAGAGCCTGGAATCTCCGATATGTCCCCATTGCAGGGTATTTCCGTCTGTCAGAAGGACAACCAGCGTAGTCTTCATTTCATTTTCCCGGTTCTGCCGGATTTGTTCTTCCAGTAACATCCGCTGTCCCTCTTCAAAACATTTTCGCAAGTATGCTTCCGATACTTCTCCATACTCTGCAAAATCCTGCAGAATATAATTCACAACCAGCTGCGACGCATCTTCTCCTCCCCCATGCCCGCCAAGTCCGTCTGCAAGGACAAAGCAAAACATATTGCCATTCCTGGCAGCGTTTGTGCAGTCTTCGTTATGATCACGTTCTCCGGGTTTTGATAAAATCTCATATGTAAGCATTCACTACCTCCTATTACTATTCTCCTACCACTTTCACGCCATCGTCTTCCACTACCTTTACATCATTACCAGCCCCTGGTTCTACTGCCGGCGCCTGAGGCTGTGCCGGTTCGCCTGCCGGCGGACCGGCTGGCTGTGATGCTGGCGGTTCTGACTGCTGCGGCGCCTGAGGCTGTGACTGCTGCGGCGCCTGGGGCTGTGACTGCTGCGCTGCAGGTTTTACGCCAAGACTGACTACAATGGTAATGGCGCTCCCTTTCTCCGCCTGTGTATCCGCCTCCACACTCTGGCTGATGACAAGCCCGGAAGATACCATGGAACTGTATTCTGTTTTTACTGTTACGTCCAATCCTGCGCTTTCTAAAGATGCAACCGCGTCTTCTCTGGAAGAATATACTACATCCGGTACCTGAACCGTTTCCGGCCCTTTACTTATCACCAGAGTCATCGGTTCACTCGTCCTTACTTCACTTCCAGGCTCCAATCCCTGGCTGATAATCCTGCCTTTCTCCACCTCCGCGCTGTATTCCCGTTTCACATCTCCAAGAGAATAGGTAAACCCGGTTTCTTCCTTTAGCTGCTTCAGGCGTTCGAGAGCTTCCTCTTTTGTCAGTCCTGTCAAATCCGGTGCCGTTAAAACCGCTGTCTCTGTAGAAAGGCTTCCCAGCGAAACGGTAAGTGAAATCTCGGTCTGTACGCCAATCCGCTCTTCGGCCTCGATACTCTGAGAAATAATTCTGCCTTTTTCCACATAATCACTGTATTCCTCTGTCAGCTCTTCCTCGTCAAACAACAAATTCTGCGCCATAATCAGCTTTACTGCCTCCTCATATTCCATCCCTGCGAGTTCCGGCATCATCACTTCCTGATTGCCGCCGCTCATAATGACATATATGGTTTCTTCCAAAGCCGCTTTCTCTCCATCTTTTGGTTCCTGGCTTAAAATTTTATTCTTCTCAATGCTCTCGCTGTAATTCATGCCGTTAATGACGACATTCAAATGCTTTTCTTGTAAGACCTTTTCCGCTTCGTCGTAACTCATCCCGGAGATATTTGGCACATAGCGCTCATTCCCGCTTAAAGCTGCGACCCCCTTTGTGCTGTCGATAACCGGACGGCGAAAATCAATGACTCCGGTCACAAATAACACAATGCAAAGACATACCAGCGCCCCTGCGCCCGCCATTGCAAAAAACATCCAACGGGGCAGCTTCAGCTCTTCTTCTTTCTCCTTTACTTCTACCACACGTTTCATTTCTTCTTTGCATTCGATCGCCTTGTAAAACGTCTCGGCGTCCTGAAGACGAAATTCTTTTTTTACATTCAGGCTGTTCATCAGTGCGTTTTCAATATTGGAATCCATTTCAATCCCAAGTTCCGTCGGCGTCTTTATCGTATCTTCTACCATACGCTCAATCGATTCTTCCGGACGGATACCTGTAATCATCCGGTACAAGGTAGCCCCCATAGCATAGACGTCTGTCCATGCGCCCTGCTCGCCCCTGCTTCGGTACTGCTCCTCCGGCGCGTAACCAGGCTTTAAAATAACAGAAAGGCTTCTCGACTGCACTGCCGTCGCATATCTTGCCGCGCCAAAATCAAGAATCTTAATATCGCCTTTTTTCGTAATAAAAATGTTATCCGGCGCGATGTCCCTGTGGATAATTCCCTCCTTATGAACCTCGGAAAGTCCCTTCAGCACAGATACTGCAATCTGGCAGGCTCGTTCCGCCGGAATACGCGGCGTCTCTTTTAGCATCTCTTTTACGGTAATGCCGTCCAAAAATTCCATAATAATATAGCCGGTATCATTTTCCATAAAGCAGTCGTAAATATCCACAATCTCAGGAATGCGGTTAAACCTCGCCAGACGTTTCGCCTCAGAGATAAAACTGTTTAACCCGGCCTGAAACTGCGTCGCCGCTTCGCCGGAAAATACGGTAAGCATTTTCGTCCCATAGCTTCTGGTTGCAAAATCGCTGGGCAGGTATTCTTTGATCGCCACCTTTCGCTTCAATACGGTATCCCATCCAATATAGGTGACGCCAAATCCGCCATAGCCTAACACCTTGCCCACCATATACTTTTCACCTACGATTTGCCCTGGCAGAAGATAATACGCTTCCTTTACATCCGTATTTTTCACATAGCCGCAAAATCTGCAGGCTTCTTCCTGTTCCGGAATTTCTGCCATACATCCCATACATCTTGTCATGTTCCATTCCCCTCAATCTGTTCTTTTATAATCCGGCATATGCCGTCGCCGTCATACACCGCCAGCTCTTCTATGTTATATTCCTTTAAAAAAGCCAGATATGTCGTCATCTTATTCTCCTGATACGTCTCATATACGGAACGGTTCAGTGGAATCCCCTCTTCATTATCCATAAATGCCGCACTCTGCATACCGTCGCTTAACAGCAGGGAAATCAGAAACATTCCGGCCTTCTTCTGATTTGGCGTGGAATCTTTGCTGACGCCGTAATAATGTTCCAGCATTCCAATCGGCCTTCCTTCTTCTACAACAGGAACAACCGAAAAATCCGTCGGCGGTATCTGATTTACTGTCACCTCTTTGACCGCATCCATATCTGAGATATCTCCGGCAATTACAGAAATGGTATCCTCCATATCCTGAAATCTGCCATATGCATCCGCATCATCCGCATAGCACAAAGATATGTTATCTGCGGCGCATTGTCCCACGTCTATTGTGTCCGGCACATCTGCTTCTTTCTCATTGTTTATGTATGCAACGCCTACCTGCAGGGCAGTCGGCAGCTCGTATACCGCAGATTCATATTTCTGCTCTTCCAGGTATAAATAAGATGAGAGTTCCATGGTATCCAGCAGCTCTTTGAGCTCTCCGCAGCAGTCCTCCGGATGAATGCTGTCCGTGCAGAATACATCGGGAAGCCTATTGTCTTCTATCGCCTGCTGCAGCCGTTCTGCATAGGATTCCGGTGCAATGGACACAACGCTGACCGTCAGCTGCGGGCATTCTTTTTGCACACTCTGCAGCAGCATTTCGGATAATTCAGCGCCTTCCTCCTCCGGGTCTGCCATCAGCCAGACCGTAATCTCATCTTTTTTAATTTTGGATACATCGATCTTGCCTCTGCCAGAAAATATCGTCTGGCTTAGAATCAGAATTCCGGCCGCAATCACAACTACCGCCGCCAGTCCTGCCGTAACCAGGCGTTTTCTTCTCTGATGCCGCCTGATCTCTTCTTCCGGCAGCTCTATCTTTTTCTCGCTGATAATCGCATGTTTAAACTGTTCCGCCGTCTGAAACCGCATCTCTGGCTTTAATGCCAGCGCTTTTAAAATCACACGCTCCAGCCGTTCATCCGCCTGGATATCAAATTCATGCGGCTTTTTCAGTTCATCCTCCACGGCGCGATCCGGCGCATCCATCGGCTTTTCACCGGTCAGCATTTCATAAAACACCGCCCCGGCAGCATAAATATCCATAAAAGCTCCCTGCGCATTTTTGGAACGGTACTGCTCCGGCGGCGTATATCCGGCCTTTACCACGACAACTTCCGTCCGTTCCGACTGTGTTCCCTGAAATTTAGCGGCGCCAAAATCAAAAACTTTCACAGAATCCGGCCCGGTCAGGAAAATATTATCCGGGCTGATATCTTTGTGGATAATTCCATGGTAGTGAATCTTTTCGAGCGCATCAAGCAGCGCCAGCATATACGTCCTGGCCTCTTCCTCAAAAAACCGTCCCTTTTCTTTTAAAACCGTCTTAAGCAGCGGGGCGTCCACATATTCCATAATAATATAGGCCGTCTGGTTTTCTTCAAAATAATCAAATACATTGATAATGTCTTTTTCTTTGGAAAAAATCGCAAGATTCCTGGCTTCTTCCAGAAACCGTTCTAACTGCCGTCTGAAATCTTCTTCTTTTTCTCCGGAAAAAACGCCTACCTTTACTTCCCCTTCCCCACGGTTAACAAGGCCTGCCGGATAAAATTCCTTAATCGCCACCACAAGGCTCAGCAGTGTATCATACGCTTTATAGGTAATGCCAAATCCGCCAAACCCTATACTGACGCCAATAATATACCTTCCCCGCAGCACCGTGCCGGGAGCCAGCTGATATGCCTGCTCGGCCTTGGTATTTTCCACATAACCGCAATGCGGGCATACCTCAAACTCTCCCTTTACTTTAAAACACTGCAAACATATTTTATTTGCCATTTTGTCCTCCTGTTACAATCTGTTCAAATGTTCAGCCGTTTTTATCCGGCTTCTGCGATACCAAATTCCCTCCATTGGAGTTTCCCGGACATCTCTGTTTTTCTGGCGCGCCAGCACAGCCTTGGCGCACAAAAAGAGACTTCAGATAAAATCGAACTCTATTCTATAGAACATCAAGATGTATTGCCGTCTGATTTATGGCAATCATAAGCGATTGGATTATATTTCTCTTTTTTGTTGCTAAACTGCAGGTTCTACGCAACTTATTGGGCTAAATTATAAACCAAGGCTATTTGCTTGTCAATGCGCTATTCGTCAAATTTTGACAGCAGAACTCCGGTTTTTCGGGATTTTCCGGAATCTGTCTTTTGTGTGCCGCTGCCGCTAAAATAGTCATGAGTTCTATTCTTTAAAAAACTGCTGAATGTCAGCCTTTTTTTGATTACAATCATTCTGATCTCTTAATATTAAGGGTCAGTAACCGGGTCAAACGAAAGAGTCAGAAAGGAGTAAATTATGTCCAGAAAAGGCGAAAACATACGTAAACGTAAGGATGGCCGCTGGGAAGCCCGCTATATTACCGGCAGGAATAGCTGCGGCAAAGCCGTATATCGTTCTGTCTATGGTAAGTCTTACACTGAAACCAAAGAAAAATTAAAATTGGAACAGTTTAAAAGTAAAACAAAAACACAGTTAATCAGCCAGATCTCATATAAAGAATTATTAAATGAATGGCTGCAGAACAGCAGAATCCGCTATAAACAATCCACCTATGTAAAATACCAATATCTGATTGAACGTCATCTGATACCAGTGATCGGGGATAAGGAAGTAAGCAGTTTAAGCGTAACAGAAATCAATACACTGCTTGGAGACAAACTGAAAAATGGCGGATTGACAAATGGAAAAGCGTTGTCTCCTTCTTATGTGCGTACCATGGCTCTGATTATGAAAAGCGCCTTAAACTATGCTGTACTCGAAGAATTTTGCTGTCCTGTAAAATCAGAAATCTATAAACCTGTCATAAAACAGAGCCGTGTTCCCATACTCAGCCATACAGAGTTTTGCCATTTAAGCGCCTATTGCCATGAACATCTCAATTTCACCAGTATCGGTATATTAATCGCTTTAAATACCGGGCTGCGGGTGGGGGAAATCTGCGCCCTCCGCTGGAAAGATATAGACATAGACAGTCACCTCCTTCATGTAAACAATACCGTTTCCAGAATTAAAAATGATAGGGAAAAATGTAAATGGATTATGGAAACACCAAAAACGGCTTCCTCCCTTCGAGACGTACCGTTATCCAAATCGCTTACAAAGGATTTGCTGCGAATGTGCGGATGTTCCAATTCTGATTATATCGTTTCGGAGCAGGAAACGTTTATCAATCCAAGAACATTTGAATACCGCTATCACAAAATACTTTGTGCCAGTCAGGTAACAGACATCAATTTTCATGCATTACGGCATACCTTTGCAACAAGATGCATTGAAGGCGGAATGGATGTGAAAACCTTAAGCGAAATATTAGGCCATTCCAGCGCCAGCATTACATTAAATACATATGTGCACTCTTCCATGGAGCTGAAAAAAAATCAAATGGAAAAAGTGGAAAACTTTTTTAATCGGGGTCAAAATCAGGGTCAGTAACTGACGGTTTAGCAGAGATTTTGCCATATTTTGCTAATATTGCGTAGAACCTGCAGTTCTGCGCAATATTTTTATTATTACATCTACATTTTCACCTTTTTCACAGAGGAATAAGCTCCATATACTTTCTTATTTTTATCCATTTTATATGCCCGTATTTTGTAATAATAAGTGTTTTTCCTGTCCAGATTCTTATCTGTATAGCGGCTAATCAAAGGATTTTTACTGACGGATGCAATTCTGGTATATGCGCCTTTTCTCTGATCCGCGCGGTATACCTCAAATCCTGCGGCTCCTGGCACTTTATGCCAGATAAGGGCAGCCTGTTTCTTTAATTTCATAGGTACAGCGCTTACCTTTGGCACCCGTAATAACGTATCTGCTTTTATCTCTGAAGAATAGCGTCCGTAGACTTCAATTCCCTTTCTCTCCACAAACGCCCGGATTTTATAACGGTAGGAACTGTTGCTTCTCAGTCTCCGATCTGTATATTGGGCTGTGGAACCGCCGTTGATTTTGATCAGTACACGTGCTTTTTCCTCTGTTCCACAATACCGTAAAATCTCATAACCGGACGCGCCTTTGCCTGGGTTCCAGGATAATGTGATACTGGATTCCTTTGCGGATACCACTTTTAATCCTGTTACTTTTGTTTTCTCTAACAGCTCTGCCGCATTTCCATCCATCTGTGGCGCTGCCGCCATTAAGACTGCCATTAATAAACATACCATCCATACTTTAATTCCTGTTTTTTTCATACTGCATTTCTCCTCTCTTTGCTGTCTGTTGATTTGTTATTTGATACGTTCAGTATACGTAAAAAAATGCGGTTGGACGGTGATTGTATTTTTTGACATGTCAGTTGACTTTTTTGGTCAAGCAAACTAAAAAAATCCCCATAAGAATCCAGGTATTGCTACCTTTTACTGATTCTTATGGGGAATTACTGTATCCGCCGCTTTGGAACCTAACTCTGTACACATCCGTTCTGTCATTCTTACTACTGTAACTTATCCAATAGTATCTGGTAATTTCGTTTCCCTATATGTCTGCCAGACCTCTGAAGATTGACAATACACAATCTGGCTTCCTCAGCAGTGATTAGTTCGTCTTCATAAGCGCTGATCAGAACCCCTATCGTTCCCATTATTGCTATTCCCATCTGCCTTGATATCGCCCTTCCTTTTGCTTCATCCATAAGCAAAACATCCGCTTTCAGCTCATCCGTAAGCACAATTGCTTCACTCTCGCCCTGATCAAGCCCTGTTGCCATTCTTAAAATTCTGACTGCTTCTGGATTCGATACAGAAACAGATTTTATATAAGGAGCATTTTTTACCATTTTTGCTTCTTCTATAAACCGTTTATCAACTGTGAGTTCCTCATATACGGCATTCGGGATTAAAACCTCTCCAAATGATTTCTCCAGCAAATCAAGCCTGTTGATTTTTAAAAAAGAAATGATTGGTGTAGTATCAGATACAACTATCATATCATTTCCCCTTTTGCCTTGATTTTATGATATACTTCCAGTTCCGCATCAAGATCATCCATAATTAAATCCAGATAGGAAAATCCCAGTTTATCATAAATATCTATCAGCTCATTTTTTCGTATTCCCAATATTTCAGCCGCACGTCCATGGGATATCGTCTGCTTTAATATATATGGATATAATAGCAGTGCATTTCTTTCAAGTTCAACAACCTGATTGGATGGTTTTAAGTAAACAGCCATTTCCATCGGTACTTTAATATTAACATCTACTAATGTCATAAAATCATTCCTCCAACAAATCTCTTTACTTTTCATGTTATAATCCGTCTTACTGTTAATTATATTAGCATACATCTTCATGTTTCTCAATGAAAATGCTACTTGCTTCATAAATTCCTGTCGGATCGCTATAACATTTCCCGCAATCTATACATTAAAATAAAAGATATTTCCATTTTCTAAACATGTAGGCGCTTTACTGCCAACAACCTCTAATGTATGGTCTACATTCAAGGAAGTAATTTCTTTGCCATATATGATATTCGCTATATATATCATCATTTAATCCATCAATCGTTATCCTGTCCCACTCTTCTTTTCCACACTTGCAGGAATAGAAATATTGGTAAGATTATCGCAATCTGAAAATGCATTGCGTCCAATCTCTTTGACACCATCTGGAATTACAAAATCTGATAATCTTGGGCATAGATGAAATGCTTCATCGCCAATTATTTTAATGGAACTAGGCAACATGATATTTGACAGACCATGATACTGTCCCCAGCCGGCAATACTCTCCACGCCTTCTTCTGCTATTCTGCTTTGCCCTTCGCCAGAATAATCCTGCCCATAAATTTTGAAGCGCGAAGCAAAAAGATCCGGAGTTGTAGCCCTATCCTGAATTGGAAATTCTACCCCGTTCTTCTCCCATTCTATCTGACCAACCTCTGCTTGTACATAATCTGTACATAAAGCAGCAAACAATAATAGTGCCATAAATAAGCTTGTTATTTTTCTCATAATATTATCCTTCTAATAATCACAGTACTTACCAATATTACTACAATAAGCAAACCAAGTTACCTATTGAATCTCTGTATTTTGCATCATCATAGAATAACCAGATCCTCACTCTCTCCAGTATCAAGATCCGTAACACGACTAAAAGTATCTACAAATTCCATATTATTTAACAAAAACTCTGCAATTTATAATTTATCACATTTTACTCCCAGTGTTGTAACTTAGGGCAAATACTGTTTCTCAACTTACAACTCAAAATAGCGCAGCCAGGAAGATGTCGGAACAAAATAAATTCCTTCTCCCTGCCAAACACTCCAACACCCATTTGTAGCCTCAAATAAATATCTTAAGATTTTTTAAATTTTCCTATTGACATTTTTATTTTTTTCGATAAAATATTCCTTGTTTGTTTATAATTAGTAAACTAAAAATCTACTATTAGTTTTCTGCAAAGGAGTCCCTTTTATGATGGATATAGGAAAAAGAATGAAAGAACTTCGGATTTTTTACGGCCTGACCCAGCAGGAGCTTGCGGATCGGGCGGAGCTTACGAAAGGATTTATTTCACAGTTAGAACGCAACCAGAATACGCCGTCTGTCAGCACGCTTCTGGATATTATCCAGTGCTTAGGCACGACGCCGGCGGAATTTTTTGCGGAACAGGGGCCGGAGCAGATTGTATTTAAAAATGAAGATTATTTTGAAAAAATTGACGAAGACCGGAAAAACATCATCGAATGGGTGATTCCCAACGCCCAGAAGAATACGATGGAACCAATCCGGCTAACATTAAAGCCCGGCGGCATTTCCGAAGAACTGCTGCCCCATGAGGGCGAGGAATTTGGATATGTACTAAAGGGTACGGTTCGTCTGATTTTCGGGACGCAGAAATATACCCTGCACACCGGGGAATCCTTTGCATATCCTTCCACCAAAAAGCACCGCCTGGAAAATCCGGGGAAATACGATGCCGTGATTCTCTGGATCACCACGCCGCCAAGTTTCTAGTTTTTACATAAGGAGGCTTTTACCATGGAAAAAGAATTCATCCATCTTTCCCATCTTTCCAAATCTTACGATGGGACTATCGTTTTAGATGATTTGGATTTACGGATCAGGGAAAATGAATTTATGACGCTCTTAGGCCCATCCGGTTGTGGAAAGACCACTACCCTGCGCCTGCTCGGCGGCTTTGAACTGCCGGATCAGGGCCAGATTTTCTTTGACGGGGCAGATATTACCACATTACCGCCAAACGAAAGGAAATTAAATACCGTTTTTCAGAAATACGCGCTGTTTCCTCATATGTCCATTGCGGAAAACATTGCGTTCGGCCTGAAAATCAGCAAAAAAAGCAAGGCATATATTGAAGATAAAATCAAATACGCCCTAAAGCTCGTCAACTTAAACGGCTATGAAAAACGAAGCGTGGATTCCTTAAGCGGCGGCCAGCAGCAGCGGATTGCTATCGCCCGCGCCATTGTCAACGAGCCAAAAGTGCTCCTTTTAGACGAACCCTTAGGCGCATTGGATTTAAAACTCCGGCAAGATATGCAGTATGAATTGATCCGTTTAAAAGAAGAACTGGGTATTACCTTCGTCTATGTTACGCACGATCAGGAAGAAGCGCTGACCATGTCTGATTCCATTGTTGTTATGAACCAGGGCTATATTCAGCAGATCGGATCTCCGGAGGATATTTACAACGAACCTGCCAATGCCTTTGTAGCCGATTTTATCGGAGACAGTAATATTATCGACGGTACGATGATCGAAGATAAGCTCGTGGAACTTCTGGGCGTCCGGATTCCCTGTGTGGACACAGGTTTTGACAAAAAACAGCCTGTAGACGTCGTAATTCGTCCGGAAGATGTGGAATTATCCGATCCGGCGGAAGGATTTATGGAAGGCGACGTGATTTCCATAATTTTCAAAGGCGTCCATTATGAAATTGAAGTCAGGGCAAACGGCTTTGACTGGCTGGTTCATACGACAAAGATGTTTCCGGTGGGCGCCCATGTGGGGATTTCTGTCATACCGTTTAATATCCACATTATGAACAAGCCGGAATCCAGCGATGAAAGGGCGGTGGAGCTCGATGTATAAGTTTAAGCGCCAGTTCCTGGCGGGGCCTTATCTGATCTGGATTATCGGATTTATCGTGCTCCCGATTCTGATGATTTTATATTACGGCATAACCGATTCTTCCGGCAGCTTTACCCTGGAAAACATTCTGGCCATTGCCTCGCCCATTCATATGAAATCGCTTCTGCTGTCCTTAAAAACAGCAGTTTTATGCACGATCATCTGTCTGGTGCTGTCGTATCCTCTGGCTATGATTCTAAACAGCCTGCAGCTAAAAAGCCAAAGTTTTGTCGTATTTATTTTTGTGCTTCCGATGTGGATGAACTTTATGCTGCGTATTCTGGCGTGGCAGCTTCTGCTTTCCAACAATGGCATTCTCAATACCATTCTGGAGACAATCGGACTGCCCAAAGTACAGTTGCTCAATACGCCCTCTGCCGTTGTGTTTGGTATGGTATATGACTTTCTGCCGTTTATGATTCTGCCGATTTATAATGCCATGAGCAGAATCCGCAAGGATATCATCGATGCGGCAAGAGATTTGGGAGCCGGTAATTTTCTCGTTTTTGTAAAAATTATTCTGCCTCTGACGGTTTCCGGTATGATTAGCGGAATTATTATGGTATTTGTCCCGGCGCTGACGTCCTTTGTTATCTCCGACCTGTTAGGCGGCGGCAAAGTACTGTTAATCGGAAATGTGATTGAACAGGAATTTATGCAGAATATGGACTGGAACATGGGAAGCGGGCTTTCGATTGTACTGATGATTTTTGTAATCGCCAGCATGGCGCTTATGAATTCTTATAATAAAGAAGGGGAGGGAACTGCAGTATGGTGAAAAAAATATTTGGCAATCTGTATCTGACCATTATTTTTCTGTTTTTATACCTCCCGATTCTGGTGCTTGTAATCCTGTCCTTTAACAATTCCAAATCCAGAGTTGTCTGGGGCGGTTTTACCGGAAAATGGTATATTTCCATGTTTCAGAACAAGACGATTATGGAAGCATTTGCCACAACCCTGCAGATTACCCTGACGGCTTCCATTCTGGCAACCATTATCGGAACGTTGGCTGCCATCGGCATCCAGGCCATGCGCAGCAAAGGAAAAGCGATTATGCTTGGCGCGACCAACATTCCGCTGCTGAATGCGGATATTGTCACGGGTATTTCCATGATGCTTTTGTTTGTGCGTTTTACAAAGCTGGGATTTTCCACGGTGCTGATAGCGCATCTGACCTTTGACATCCCTTATGTCATATTAAATGTGCTGCCCAAACTAAATTCCGCCAGCAAATCCACGTATGAAGCGGCGCTGGATTTGGGAGCTTCGCCTTTGTACGCGTTTTATAAAGTGATCTGGCCTGAAATACTGCCCGGTGTGTTTTCCGGCTTTTTAATGGCGGTTACGATGTCTTTGGATGATTTTTCCATTACGTACTTTACCAAAGGCGCCGGCGTCAATACATTATCTACCATGCTTTATACGGAATTACGAAAAGGAATCAAACCGGAAATGTACGCGCTCTCTGCACTGTTATTCGGAATTGCGCTGATACTGCTGCTGATTATGAATTTTGGTTCCCCGAAAAAGAATGAAAGGAGACTAACATGAACAAAAAATTTTTTGCGCTTGGTGCATCTATGTTTACCGCCGTCCTTCTGGCAGGCTGCGGAAGCTCCGCAAAGAGCGGTGAAAGCTTAACGATACTAAATTACGGGAAATATTTTGATCCGGAAGCTCTCAAACTCTTTGAAGAAGAGACAGGGATTGAAGTCGAATACGAAGAGTATGAAAGCCCGGAGGAAATGTACACCAAATACAAAGCCGGATCGATTGATTACGATTTGCTATGCACCTCGGATTATATGATTCAGAAATTAATCGAAGAAGAAGAGGTTCTTCCCATGAATCATGACAATATTCCGGGCTATCAGAACATTGACCAGAGCATTATTGACGCCTCCGCTTCGTTTGATCCGGAACATACCTATACGATTCCGTTTTTCTATGGCACGGTAGGTATTATTTATAATACAACAGAAGTCGGCGCCTCGGAAGCGGATAGCTGGGATGTTCTCTGGGATTCAAAATATGACGGAAAAATAATTATGGAAAACAGTGTCCGGGATTGTTTTTTAGTTCCGTTAAAGCGGCTGGGCTACTCCTTAAACACAACGGATGAGGGAGAATTGAATGAGGCGCTCTCCATGCTGCTTGAGCAAAAGCCTATGATTTACGCCTATTTTGTAGATGAAACCGGAGATGAAATGGCAGCGGGCAATGCGTCCCTTGCCGTCGCTTATTCCGGCGAAGCGGCGTATGCACAGTCGCTTTCCGATGAACTGGCCTATTCGGTTCCAAAGGAAGGCTCTAATCTCTGGATCGATTCCTGGTTTATGCCAAAGACCTGTAAAAATCAGGAAAATGCAGAGAAGTTTTTAGATTTCCTCTGCAGGGAAGATATTGCCCGGATGAATTTTGACTATGTATATTATGCAACGCCAAATACGGCGGTATATGATGCACTGGATGAAGAGACCAAGCAGGATAAGACTATTTTCCCAGATCAGGAGACAGTTGATAACTGCGAGGTATTTGTTAATTTAGATGAAACTGGTACGAATCTGTATAACCAGCTGTGGAAAGAATTAAAGTCGAATTAGAAACATTAATCCGCCCCATGCCAGATTTACTTTGGCAAAAGAGGGCGGATTTTTTTAGCAGCCCGCAGCCTAACCGTTACTGTACCGACAGCCCCGAATATCCCAGTAAACTTTCATCTACTTCTCTTGCCGCTTCCCTGCCTTCGCGGATTGCCCATACCACCAGAGACTGTCCTCTGTGCATATCTCCGGCTGTAAAAACTTTTTTCACATTGGTTGCATATTTCCCGTCTTCTGTAGATACATTTGTCCGTTCATTCAACGCAACGCCAAAGGCATCCGCCACATACTTCTGCGTACCCAGAAATCCTGCTGCGATTAAAACCAGTTCCGCCTCTATCCTGCTTTCCGAACCCGGAATTTCTGCCATTATCATACGTCCGGTCTTCTCATCCTTTTTACGTTCCAGCTTCACTGTTTTTACAGCGGCTACTTTACCGTTTTTATCCTTAATAAATTCTTTTACCGTCGTCTGGTACACCCGTGGGTCCTGGCCAAATATGGCTATCGCTTCCTCCTGGCCGTAATCCGTCTTGCAGACTTTTGGCCACTGCGGCCATGGATTGTCAGCGCTTCTGCTATCCGGCGCTTTTGGCATCATTTCAAGCTGGGTTACGCTTGCCGCGCCATGGCGCAGAGATGTTCCCACACAGTCGTTTCCGGTATCGCCGCCGCCGATAATCACTACTTTTTTGCCCTTTGCCGAAATATAAGTATTGTCTTTTAAATCGGAATCCAGCAGGCTTTTTGTCGTTGCCGCCAGAAAATCCACCGCAAAATAAATTCCTTTGGCATCCCGGCCAGGCGCCTCGATATCCCTGGGATTCTTTGCGCCGCAGGCCAGAATTACCGCATCGTATTCTTTTAGCAGCTTTGCAGCTTTGACATCCTTACCAACATTGACGCCAGTTCTAAATTCGATGCCTTCTTCTTTCATAACATTGATTTTCCGGTCTATAATATGCTTCTCCAGTTTCATATTCGGAATCCCATACATCAGCAGGCCGCCAACTCTGTCGTCCCGCTCATAAACCGTTACGCTATGCCCCCGTTTATTCAGCTGATCGGCAGCCGCAAGCCCTGCAGGGCCGCTGCCAATGACTGCAACCTTTTTCCCGGTGCGCACTCTTGGCGGTCTGGCTTTTGCATAGCCCATTTCGTAGGCATGTTCAATAATTCCATACTCATTCTCTTTTACCGTAACGGAATCCCCATAGTGGCCGCAAGTGCAGGCCGCTTCACAGAGCGCCGGGCACACTCTTGATGTAAATTCCGGAAAGCTGTTGGTCTTCTTTAGCCGGTTATACGCTTCCTCCCAGTTGTCAGTAAAAATCAGATCATTCCACTCCGGCACCAGATTGTGCAGCGGACAGCCGCTGGTCATGCCCATAATATCCATACCTGCCTGACAAAACGGAACTCCGCAGTTCATACATCTTGCACCCTGGGTTTTCTGCTTTTCCATAGAGAGAGGCGTATGGAACTCATTCCAGTTTTTGATACGCTCGTTTGGCGTGGCCGCTGCTGCCGTCTCCCTGTCATACTCGATAAATCCTGTTGGTTTTCCCATGTCCGCGTTCCCTCCTTAATCCCTTGTACTTGCATAAAACGCTTCAATCTGTGCCTGCTCGGAAGAAAGACCTTTTTCCTCCATCTGGACAATCGCCATCATCATCCGATTATAATCATACGGTATAATTTTCTTAAATTTTGGTAAATAATCACTGAAATGATCCAGGATTTCCTTCCCCTTTTCCGAATTGGTCAAAGCTACATGTTCCTTGATCATGTCTTTTAGTTCCATTACGTCATATTTATTGGAAATTTCTTCGGAAAATACCATTTCCTTATTAATTCTGGTATATAGATCATTCTCTTCATCCAGCACATATGCGATACCACCGCTCATGCCTGCCGCAAAGTTCTTGCCGGTTTTTCCAATGACAGCCACACGGCCTCCTGTCATATATTCACAGCCATGGTCGCCGACGCCCTCGACAACCGCCATTGCCCCGGAATTTCGCACGCAGAACCGTTCGCCCGCTACGCCGTTAATAAATGCCTTGCCGCTGGTCGCGCCGTAAAGAGCTACGTTTCCAATAATAATATTTTCATCCTTTTTGTACTTGACGCCCGCCGGAGGATACACCACCAGCTTCCCGCCGGAAAGCCCTTTTCCAAAATAGTCATTGGAATCTCCGGTCAACTCCAGTGTCAGTCCCTTCGGGATAAACGCGCCGAAGCTCTGGCCACCTGAGCCGCTGCATTGAATCAAAAACGTATCTTCTTCGAGCGAATCTTCATACCGTTTTGTAATTTCCGATCCAAAAATCGTGCCAAACGAACGGTCTGTATTGGAAACTTCCACATGTATGCTTCGCTTCTGCTTATTATCCAGTGCGCCTTTTAATTTTTTCAATAAAACCGTGGCGTCTTTTCTCTTTTCCAGTTCAAAATCATAAACCGCTTTGGGATCAAACGTCACTTTATCCTTTGGGCCTGCAAACGGATTCTGTAAAATCCTGGAAAGGTCGATCTCCTTTTCACGCTCTGACAAATCCCCCCTTGGTTTTAGCAGATCGCTTCGTCCTACCATCTCATCGATTGTACGAAAACCTAATTTTGCCATATATTCCCGCAGTTCTTCTGCGATAAAGCGCATAAAATTTTCCACATATTCCGGTTTTCCCGCAAAACGTTTGCGAAGCTCGGGGTTCTGGGTGGCAATGCCTGCCGGACAGGTATCCAGGTTGCAGACACGCATCATCACACATCCTAATGTTACCAGAGGCGCCGTAGCAAATCCAAATTCTTCCGCACCCAGCAAAGCTGCAACCGCAACATCCCGGCCGCTCATCAGTTTCCCGTCTGTTTCAATGCGCACTTTATTCCGAAGCCCGTTCAGAATCAGGGTCTGATGTGTCTCCGCAAGTCCCAATTCCCAGGGTATTCCGGCATTGTGAATCGAACTCTTAGGCGCTGCGCCGGTTCCGCCGTCATAACCGGAGATCAGCACTACCTGCGCCCCGGCTTTTGCAACTCCGGCCGCCACCGTACCGACGCCCGCTTCGGATACCAGTTTGACTGTAATTCTGGCATCCCGGTTGGCGTTTTTCAGGTCATAAATCAGCTGCTCCAAGTCTTCAATGGAATAAATATCATGATGCGGCGGCGGGGAAATCAAAGATACGCCAGGGGTGGAAAGCCTTGTCCTTGCAATCCAGGGATATACTTTTTTCCCAGGCAGATGTCCGCCCTCCCCCGGTTTTGCGCCCTGCGCCATTTTAATCTGAATCTCTTCCGCACTGACCAGGTAGCGGCTGGTAACGCCAAAGCGTCCGGAAGCCACCTGCTTAATCGCGGAACATTTATTGACCGCACTGTGCCTGCTTGCGATACGCTGCGGATCTTCTCCCCCTTCTCCGGAATTGGATTTTCCATGCAGACGGTTCATCGCGACCGCCAGGGTTTCATGCGCTTCCTGAGAAATCGAGCCATACGACATCGCGCCTGTCTTAAACCGGGTTACAATGGAATTTACGCTTTCCACTTCTTCTATCGGAACGCCTTTTCTGGGGAATTTAAAATCCATCAATCCGCGGATATTCCCATTCTTCTCTTCCGCATTGACCAGTTTTGTGTATTCTTTAAATAAAGTATAATCTCCGCGTTTTGTAGATTCCTGCAGCAGATGAATAGTCGCCGGGTTATACAAATGAGAATCCGCGCCACTGCGCATTTTATGGCGTCCTCTGCTGTCCAAAGTCAGATCTGTTTCCAGTCCGAGCGGATCATACGCCGAGGAATGCAGTACATCCACATCAGCCGCAATATCTTTTAACGTAATTCCGCCGATACGGCTTACCGTATTCGTAAAATATTTATCAATCACTTCTTTGTCAATTCCAATTGCTTCAAAAATCTTAGAACCCTGATAAGACTGAATCGTGGAAATCCCCATCTTAGACGCAATTTTTACAATACCATTTAAGATCGCATGGTTATAATCATGGATTGCCGCATAATAGTCCTTATCCAGCATATGCTCATCCACAAGCTGTTTTACCGTATCCTGTGCCAGATAGGGGTTAATCGCACAGGCGCCATAGCCTAAGAGCGTTGCAAAATGATGTACTTCCCGCGGCTCGCCAGATTCTAAAATTACAGCTACCGCCGTCCTCTTTTTCGTCCTTACCAGGTATTGCTGTAATGCGGATACCGCAAGCAGGGAAGGAATCGGCACATGATTTTCATCCACACCTCTGTCCGATAAAATCAGAATATTCGCGCCGTCCCGGTATGCCCGGTCCGCTTCTACAAACAGGCGATCAATGGCTTTTTCCAGACTGGTATTTTTATAATAGGTAATCGGAAGCTCTACGACCTGAAAACCGTCTACTTGCATCGCCTTGATTTTCATCAAATCCGTATTGGTCAAAATCGGATTATTGACTTTTAAAACCTGGCAGTTTAGAGCCTTTTCTTCTAACAGATTCCCTTCTCTGCCTATATATACCGTAGTGGACGTCACTACTTTTTCCCGGATGGAATCAATCGGCGGATTGGTTACCTGGGCAAATAATTGTTTAAAATAGTTAAATAGCGGCTGATGATCGCCTGCCAAAGCCGCAAGCGGCGTATCAATGCCCATGGCTGAGGTGCCTTCGCTGCCAGTTCTCGCCATTGGCAGAATCGCTTCGCGTAAAGATTCATACGTATAGCCAAACGCTTTCTGCATCCTCTGGCGTTCTTCTTTTGTGCATTCCGGCACACGGAGATTTGGAATTTTCAGCTCCTCTAACCGGATTAAATTACGGTCAAGCCATTCTCCATAGGGCTGTTTTCCGGCATATACCGCTTTTAACTCGTTATCATCAATCACCCGGCCCTGCTTTGTATCCACCAGCAGCATCTTGCCTGGGCGGAGCCTTTCTTTTGCCACGATTTTTGTCGGATCAATATCCAGCACACCAACTTCCGAAGAAAGAATCAGATAATCATCCTCCGTAATATAATACCTGGAAGGCCGCAGGCCGTTCCGATCCAGTACGGCTCCCATCATATCCCCATCGGAGAATAAAATCGAAGCCGGGCCGTCCCATGGCTCCATCATCGTAGCGTAGTACTGGTAAAAATCTTTTTTCTTCTGACTCATCAGCGCATTGTTCGCCCATGGCTCCGGAATCATTATCATCACTGCAAGAGGAAGCTCCATTCCGCTCATAACCAGAAATTCCAGCGTATTGTCTAACATCGCGGAATCGGAACCTTCACTGTTGATCACCGGAAGGACTTTTAACAGTTCTCCTTTTAAATAACTGGATTCCATAGTTTCTTCCCTGGCAAGCATTTTATCCGCATTGCCCTTGATTGTGTTAATTTCTCCGTTATGCACAATCAAGCGGTTCGGATGGGCGCGTTCCCAGCTGGGATTGGTATTGGTGGAAAAACGGGAATGCACGGTTGCAATGGCGGATTCATAGTCATGATCCTGCAGATCTGCAAAAAACAGGCGCAGCTGCTCCACTAAAAACATGCCTTTGTATACAATCGTCCGGCTGGAACAGGATGCCACATAGGTATCATCATTGGACTGTTCAAACACACGTCTTGCGATATAAAGTTTGCGATCGAAGTCCAGCCCTTTTTCGACTTCTGCCGGGCGTCTGACAAATCCCTGCATAATATAGGGCATACAGTCTATGGCTTTCTGGCCCAGTTTGGTCGGATCAATAGGTACCTGGCGCCATCCTAAAAATTCCATGCCTTCTTTTTTTACAATCACTTCAAACATTTTCCTGGCCTGGTTGCGTTTTAGTTCATCCTGGGGGAAGAAAAACATGCCGATTCCATAGTCCCGTTCCTGCAGACGATCAATTCCTATGTCTTTGGCCGCTTTGGAAAAGAACTTATGCGAAATCTGAAGCAAAATGCCAACGCCGTCCCCGGTCTGGCCTTCCGCGTCTTTTCCGGCTCTGTGTTTTAAATTTTCTACGATTTTCAATGCATTTGCTACGGTATCGTGAGTTTTAATTCCTTTGATATTGACAACGGCTCCGATTCCGCAGTTATCATGTTCAAACGTGGGATCATACATGCCCTGGGCTTTTGCGTTAGTCTCATTGTTATTGCCGTATGGCATTGAGGTATCCTTGGAAGGGTCCTTATATTGTTGGCTCATAGTCTCATCCTTTCTGTGATTCTTTGGGTCATTTTTTCTCTGGTTACTATCATACTACTTTTTTTATGATGTGTAAATGATTTTTTTTGCAAATATTGTCAGATTATTCGATAATATATTGTTTTTAATTTAATTGTATTTATTATTTTAGCTATATTCTTATTGAATATCTTGTTTTAATACAATTCATCAATAAAATAGGGGAATATTTTTTTATTAATGGAAGGGATTTTAATAGGAAAAATTGAATTGTGTCTGAATTGTTTCCAAAAAAACAGGGGAATGGAAGGGATAGGAAGAAATGGCAGAAAAGTTTTGCAGAGAAACAAGTGCAGGGGAATTATGGAGAAGCCCCGTCAGAAACAGGTATGGGAGTGCAGCCGATGCTGTGTTCAGGAATTAAGATGTTCTAAACAGTTCCCCATAGCTTTTCATACGGACAAAACCGCCTCTTAACGTGCCATCCATGGCACTAAGAGGCTTTGGCAGACGTCCTGTCTGCCAATTCCTGAATGTCCTGGGAACTGTTAAGAACATCTAAATCCCATCACAACGCTTCGGCTGCACTCCCACACCTCTTTCCGACTACGTTTTTCCAAGCCTGCAGTCGTATGTACTTTGAAAGCCGTGTCCCTTCTCTTCTTTTGGATATGGTTATCACAGTATTTTACTGACCTGACTGGATAAGCAGGTCAATCGCAATATATTTTCTGGCCTGACCGGATATGCCTTCTATCCAGCCACAGTTATCATTCATACCTGATATAGATACCATCGAGCATTCAACAGCCAGCTCAGAGCCGGTTTCTCTCTGTCCGCAGACCGTTAGGAAGCGTCGGTTCTTAGCGCGTGGCGATTGCCTGCAATCGTCACACGCTTAGTACCGCTACGCTTCCTAAGAGCGAGAGCGGGTCTGCGGGCAGAGAGAAACCGGTTCATAGCGTCGCCTTCAACAGCATATGCAAGTCCGCCCGCCAGCAATACAGCCCTGTATTCTGCCCAAAAATTTTGCCCATATTTTTACAAAAAAATCTTGCAATATACCTGACTATCTGTTAAAATAATCATGTTGCGAGCTTGTAAGCTTAATAAATGCAAGGAGGTGCGGAAATGGCAAAGTGTTCAGTTTGTGGAAAAGGCGCTCATTTCGGTTGCAATGTAAGCCATTCTCATAGAAGATCAAATAGAATGTGGAAATCCAACATTAAATCTGTAAGATGTAAAGTAAACGGAGTTCCCAAGAAGTTATATGTATGTACTTCTTGCTTAAAGAGCGGTAAAGTAGAAAGAGCATAAGATGTAAATTAAAAGGGACTGTCGGACAGGCAGTTCTTTTTTTATGCAAAATCTTGCCTGATTTCACTGCAGGCTCCTGTTTCCTGTCCAGAATCCGGACATATCCTATAATGCCCGGCCCTCCAATCAGCAGCAGCAAAACAGTAAATATCCCAGAAGCATACAAAGGCATATCAGCAGAAATCCCACAAAATCACTGGGCAGTATCCACATCAGCAGCATACCGAATCCAATACAAAACAGGGAATACCCAATTACTCGTTTCATAGTCCACCCCGCAAAAAAAGATGCATATAGTATACTATATGCACCTTCTCCACATTGCATTTATTTTTCTTCCACAGATTCTGAAAGGATATTCTCCATCTCCTCTTTTGCCTGTTCCTGTGCGTCTGCATCTCCGTTTTTCTTACTGGTAAATTTATTGACAAAATCAGGTACCATATCCAGAATCTTTGTAATACCGTCCTGATTTTTCACATTAACAAGCTTTGTCGTTCCATTTGCAATTACAAGAACCGCACTGGGCATCACTTTGCCGCCCATACCGCCGCCGCCATTGTTATTTTTCTCTTTGGAAAACACGCCGGCTGCCACGCCAAAGGAAACGTCCACAAGCGGAAGAATAATCGTATCTCCGATATGAATCGCTTCCCCGACGACAGTTTTGGTCGTAATAAAGCTGTCCATTCCCTTAAATAAAGACTCCACAGTTGAATTAAATGTAGTATCAGACATTGAATAACCTCCTACTTTCTGAATTTATTAAATATTCTTTTTATATTCTTATCTTTCCATATACGGATAAAACAGCGAATCATATGAAACAGCGCCATATGTCCCTTTAAGCAAAAACTTCCTCTGATATAAAATTCCTCTGACATAAAATCCGGATATACATGTATCCCCTTTTGGTACATTATAGGAAGCAGGCTTAACATTCCTGTGGCCTGTCCGGTTGCCGCCGGATCTCCAACAGAAAAATCAATCTCCGCCTGAATATATTTTGGCTTTAAATGGGAAAGAAGATACAAAACTTCCTGCCATATGTGGGAAATTGCCATTTTATTACGCTCATCTGTAAGTTCCTCCCGAATCGTTCTGGCACGATTCTTCCAGCCGGAGGCTTTTGTCTTTCCGGACTGCACTTTTTCCAGGAATCCTGTACGCTGTTCCCCCTGAAGTTCCGCCGAACTACCGGATGCAATCTGTGAATCGTTTTTCTCAGATTCTGATCTTAGCACTTGTCTGGCGTCCGGGGATTGTCCCTGGTTTGTCTCTGCCAAACTTTCCTCCGATACTTCTATGGTCTTTTCCTCTGCCTGCGCTTTCCCGGATTTTTCATCAGACTTCGTTCCGCCTAAATTCCAATGGAAACACAAAATACCAGGTTTTAACTCTAACGTATGATCCTTTAGGGCAAATTCCAGCCGTACAATCCGAAACAGCCATGATAACCGCCCGTGCAGAAATAGCTCTTCATCGTTCTTGCCTTCCAGCCAGTAAGAAACAGGGTAAAATACAAGCAATACTGTCATAAACAGGATTGCCAGAAGCAGAATCCCTATGATTTTTAAAATAAAAAACAGTATCCTCATAACATTTGCTTTCCATTCTGGCAGATATAGCTTCTGATATCGAAGCCGCCCGTTTCACGGTATACTTCACTTACGATATGGCCTGCCAATTCCAATGCTTCCTGGTAGTTTCCAGCCAATCCAATAATATAAAGTCCCCGCTTGGGATAATGCTTTTGTAACAGTTCTCTCGATGGTATGATATCCAGAAGATTCTCCTTATTTGCAGCCAGCGTAATCACATAGACCCAAAGCTGCAGTTTATTGTGCCTAATCTTCCATTTGATCTTCTTCTGCTTTTGCAGGACACTTTCCCCTGCGTACAAGTCCTTATGCCATTCCATGCAGCCTCCCTGTCACTCCTGTCCGTGCGCTAAAAATACTTATGGCTCCCCCACAAATTACTCTTTCTCAGATCCAGGTATTCATTATAAGCCCTCTCCAAAATCTGCTTTTCATTTGCAAATTTCAAAAGGTGATAGGCTTCATGGAATTTATAATAACCTGAATCCGCAAAATATTCTTCCCGCTGTGGTTTGCTGTAATAACTGTCAGCCATCATCAGATACCAGTGTACTTCTTTTTCCACCGTATCCTCCGGTACTGTAAAAGAATACTGGCTCTTTCCTACATATTTAATGATGGACGCCTTGGCTCCTGTCTCTTCCAATACTTCGCGCGTGGCTGTTTCCTTGTATTCTTCTCCTGGTTCTACCGTCCCTTTGGGCAGAACCCAGCCCTCATATTTATTCTTATAATTTTTATAAAGCACCAGAATTTTGCCTCGAAAAATTACCACACCACCACAGCTTGTTGCTTCTATCATTGCAATACCTCCTGATGTGGTTTTAAACTTAAAAACAAGTATAACTCTTTTTTAGATGACTTGCAAGAACTCTGATCCATATTTTCCACATTATCATTGCCAAATCGTTACAGTTCACGGCCCCTGGCCGCAAACTGTAACGCATCCAGCCCATTCCAAGTCGCCTTCGGCGAGGGGCTGGATGCTTGAAACCACTGCTTTATTGGCCGGATGCCCTGCAGCGGGGTGCAGGGC
>CAJUPF010000044.1 GCA_910588565.1 uncultured Lachnospiraceae bacterium | reverse complement strand
TTTTGCATTTTCAATCGCCTATCATAACGCTTGCCCCTTAAGTTCATGACATTGTTTCACACCAGATGATACGAAATATCTGTCAAAACTGGCGTGGGTGTGAAATTCACCAATCCTTCCTGGCTGCATATACTAGGATCAAGAAGCAATACAAGGATACCATATGTCCAGACAAAATATCAGGTATTTGCAAAATGAATCATCAGATGAAGGAGCCCTCCAGGTGAATGTGGAAACACCTTCCGGCAGGCTTCCAATCGAAGACGCAAAAGTTGAAATTTCCTATACAGGAGAGCCGGAAAATACAATTGAAGAAGTGACGACCAATTCTTCCGGTCAGACCGAACAGATAGAACTGAGAACACCTCCTCTGGAATACAGTATGGAGCCCTCAGAACAACAGCCTTACGGGGAATATACAATTCAGGTATCAGCAGAAGGATATATTCCGGTCAATGTTTCCGGCATACAGGTACTTCCCGGAGAAACTGCAGTACAGCGGGTGCGGCTGGTTCCGCGGGAATCGGATATCAATCCGGTAGATAATATTGTAATTCCCGCCAATACGCTGTTTGGCAATTTTCCGTCCAAGATTCCGGAAGATGAAATTAAGCCGTTAGAGGAATCCGGAGAAATTGTACTCAGCCGCGTCGTCGTGCCGGAATATGTTGTTGTACACGATGGGGCGCCTTCAGACAGCACAGCCAGGGATTATTATGTAACATACAAAGATTATATTAAAAATGTAGCTTCCAGCGAAATCTATGCCACATGGCCGGACGCCACCCTGCGGGCAAATATACTGGCAATTATGTCGTTTACTTTAAATCGGGTGTATACGGAGTGGTACCGCAACAAAGGGTATGATTTTACAATTACATCTTCGACAGCCTACGATCACAAATGGTCTTACGGCAGAAATATTTTCAGTAATATCGCAAGAATTGTAGATGATATTTTTCAGAGTTACCTGTCAAGGCCTAATGTAAAGCAGCCGATTTTAACGCAGTACTGCGATGGCCAGAGAGTGAGCTGTCCAAACTGGATGAGTCAGTGGGGCTCTAAGGATCTGGGAGACAGAGGCTATAGCTTTATTGATATTATAAGGTACTATTATGGAAGTGATATGTATGTCAATGAAGCGGATGAAATAGCTGGAATTCCAGCTTCCTGGCCCAGAGTGGATCTTAGCATAGGCTCCAGGGGCGAAAAAGTCCGCCAGATGCAGGCACAGCTTGCAAGGATTTCACGGGCATATCCGGCGATTTCGACGATTTCCGCAGATGGAATTTACGGGCCGCAGACAGCGGAGGCAGTAGAGGTATTCCAATCGGTATTTGGGCTGCCGGTAACCGGAGTAGTCGATTATGCGACCTGGTATAAAATTTCTGAAATCTATGTCGGCGTTACACGGATTGCAGAGTTATATTAAGATAACGGGCAGCCGTTTTTGCAGATTGGGAAAGTGCATAGTATTAAGGGGGACGCTCAGAGCAGGTTGGCAGACACAGAGAGATCTGCTCTGGGCTGACTGCTGAATGACGGCCGAAATGGACAGGGAGTGAATGATGTTCCCTATCCGTGAAACATAACTTCTATCATAATTGAATATTTGTGGAACAAAAGAAAACAGTTGTAAATAACAGGGAAAAACGATAGAATAATAGAAAAATTGAGAGGAGACGTAAGAATATGAAACGAGGATATCGTGCGGGAATTATGTTTGGGATGATACTTTTGTTCAATATCGGACTGTTTAGGAACGTTCGGGCGGAGGTTTTTACAGAAGAGGTTTCTCTTACAGAAGAAGATCGCTATGATCCCAGATATTATAAGCCGGTTGGAGACAATTCTGAAGATACGGCTACATTACGCAGCAGAGCAAAATCAGCGAGGGATAGTTTTGAAGATCAAATTGTTGCGGCATTATTAAATCTGGAAACGAGTATTGATGTTTCAGAATATCAGCTGTCGTCTGAGGAGTTTAAGACAGCTTACTTTCAGATTTTGAATGCTCATGCGGAGCTCTTTTTTGTTAAGGCTGAGTATTCTAGCAGTTTGGGGGATGGAAAAGTAATTCGCTTTCAGCCTGCATATAGTATGACGGACAAGCAGGTAATTCAGGAATCCTTAATTCTGATAGAAAATGCTGCCAATGAAGCAGTTTCTCTTGTCACTGAGGGTATGGAAGATTATGAAAAGGCACTGGTCGTTCATGACTGGCTGGCAAGGTACTGTGAATATGATTATGACAGGCTGAATAGCGGTAGTCTGCCGGATGTTTCGCATACAGCTTATGGTGCGTTTGTGAATAAAATGGCTGTTTGCGACGGCTATGCAAAAGCCTATACATATATTATGCAGCAGAAGCTTGGAATCACTTGCGGTATTGTTTCCAGCGACAGTATGAATCATGCATGGAATATGGTTCAGATTGGCTCAAATTATTATCATGTGGATGTTACCTGGGATGATCCGGTTAGAGATTGTATCGGAAGAGCAGGGCATACCTATTTTATGCTTAGTGACAATACGATTCAAACTGAAACAAAAACGAGAAAGCCGCATACAGGCTGGGAGTCTTCCGTAAAAGCGGAAGATACTTCTTATGAGGATGGGCATTGGCTGAGGACAAATAGTGGGATTATTTATTACAATGGAACCTGGTATTTTACAGACAGTAGTGAAATGAAGATTAAGAAGACAGATAATATTCTGGATGGAACGGCAGAAACCTGTTATTCTTTTGATAAATGGAACACAGCAAACGGAGGATATTATACAGAGAGTTTTTCTTATCTTTGGCAATACCGGAATAAGCTGATTTTCAATGGACCTCAGGCGATTTACAGTATGCCGTTTTCAACAGGTGAGGCGGAGGCGGTTTATAGTCCTGATGGCCTGTCAGCAGGTACGAATATTTACGGGTTCAAATTAGAAGGCGATACTTTGAAATATGCCGTTCAGATAACTCCAAATATAACACAGGCACAGACGGGTTTTATCCAGACAGCGCAACTGCCGGGAGAGAACATAACCGGAAAAATCGTGATTGACGGAACGCTGCGTTATGGCAGTACTTTGACGGCAAGGGTAACGTCAGAAACAGAACTTACCGGAACTGCCAGTTACCAGTGGTACAGCGGCGGACAGCTCTTAGTTGGCGAAACGTCCGAATCTTATCAGCTGTCAGCATCTGATATTGGCAAGAGCATTACCATTAAAGTAATATATGACGATTATATCGGTGAACTCGAACAGTCTACCACAGAGATTCAAAAAGGAATTCCGGCACAGCCTTCTGAGATAAGCGGGTTAAACGGAAACTATGGGGAAACATTATCCACAGTTTCGCTTCCTGAAGGATATGAATGGAAAAATCCGAATACAGTGATGGAACAGTCAGGAAGCCAGAGCTATACAGTTGTATATACACCAGATGCCGCGCTCTATGAGACAATTGAATTTGAGCTTTCCGTAGAGGTATCTGACAAATCGGACTGTACAAACCATGTCTGGAACCAGGGAGTTCAGACAACAGCGCCCTCCTGTACGGAGAACGGTGTTATAACATACACCTGCCAGAACTGTAATGCCACAAAAACAGAAGGGGTTCCGGCCACAGGCCATGTCCATACAGAAAAACGGAATGAGAAAGCGGCAACCTGCATAGAAGCAGGCTACAGTGGAGATACGTATTGCAACGATTGTGAAACAGTGATTGAGACAGGAGAGGCGATCCCGGCCACAGGAGAGCATACGTGGAATGAAGGAGATGTTATAGAAGAAGCAAGCTGTACAACGGCAGGGGAAAAAGAGGTTACCTGTACCGTCTGTGGAGAGACAACGACAATAGAAATTCCAGCCACCGGCCATATCCATACAGAAAAACGAGATGAGAAAGCAGCAAACTGTAAAGAAGCAGGCTACAGCGGAGATCTTTATTGTACAGACTGTGGTGTAAAACTGGAATCAGGAACAGTTATCGCAGCTACAGGAACGCACACATGGAATGCAGGCCAGATCAAAACAGCAGCAGCTTGTACTCGGAATGGAATAAAAGAATTTACCTGCAATGTATGTAGTTCTGTGAAAACTGAGATAATTCCGGCCACCGGCCATATCCATACAGAAGTACGCAACAAGCGGAACGCTACTGCAACAGAGACGGGCTATACCGGAGATACGTATTGCAAAGACTGTGGTACAAAGATTGCATCTGGAATGGAAATAGCAGTTACCATCCGCGCACCCAAGAAAGGAACTATTTTAAAATCCGGTAAGTTGCATTACCAGGTGACAAAGTCCGGCACGAAAAATGGAACTGTTGCATTTTATAAAGTTTCCGGAACTGTAAAAAAGCTGACAATCCCAGCTACTGTTACAATAAACGGCATAACATATAAAGTAACGTCTATAGCAGCGAGAGCCTTAAGGAACAACAAAAAGATTACGCAGGCAGTGCTTGGCAGCAATCTGACTTCCATAGGGAAAGAGGCTTTCCTGGGATGCAAAAACTTAAAGAAGATTACAATCAAATCCGAAAATATAAAAAGCGTTGGCAAGAATGCCATCAAAAATATACACAAAAAAGCAGTAATTAAGTGTCCGGCTAAGAAAGTAAAGGCATACAAAAAATTGTTTACAGCGAAAAGCGGCTATCAGAAAAAAACAATGAAGCTGACGAAATAGCCGGAAACCGGAGCAGCTGATGATACAGCCAGGAACAAAATTTTTGAATTATATGTCGGCGCTACACGGATTGCAGAATGACAGAAAATGTAATAATGTAGTAATCGTTCAGACAGATCTGCGCATTTTGCGCTGACTATACCAAAACATGAGGCCAGGAAGCATCCAGCTCCTCGCCGCTGGCGACTTTAAATAGGCTGAATGCCTGTAATCCAGTAATAGTGAAGGTATCTGAACTGTTACATAATGTAAAAACCCCGGAAATGTTTTGTTGTTTCCGGGGCTTTTCGGATCTGCTGGCTTATGATAAAATAACAAATACGGCCATACGGCAGAATAAGGAAATACCCTCCAGGCATCCCTTGATGCCATGCGGCAGAATAAGGAAATTAGAAAAGATAAGGTCAGGAATAGTATGAAAAAGAGAGAAAAATGGTTTGTAGCAGGAAAACGCGCGGATTTTAAGGCAATTGGTGAGAAATATGGAATTGACCAGGTGACAGCCCGTATTCTGCGTAACCGGGATATTATAGAAGATTCTGATATTGAAAAATATTTAAACCCGGAATTGTCCAGTCTGTATTCCCCGCATCTTTTAAAAGATGCAGACCGTCTGGTTACAATTCTCAGGGAAAAAATCCATGCAGGAAAACAGATTCGTATAATCGGAGACTACGATATTGACGGCGTGTTATCCACCTACATTCTGCTGAAAGGAATCCGGCGTGCAGGCGGCATGGTAACGGCGGCAATTCCCCACCGCATGAAAGATGGTTATGGAATCAATGAAAATCTGATTACCCAGGCAAAAGAAGAAGGAGCAGATACCATTATTACCTGTGATAATGGAATTGCAGCCATAGATGCGATTTTGTATGCTAAGGAATTGGGGCTTACCGTACTGGTCACAGATCATCATGATATTCCCTATATAGAAGAAAACGGAGTCCGTACTTATCTGAAAAGCAAAGCAGATGCCATAGTAAATCCCAAACAAAAAGAGTGCGGCTATCCGTTTCAGGAAATCTGCGGGGCAGTGGTAGCCTTTAAGGTGATACAGGTTTTATACGAAGCCTGCGAAATTCCAGCGGAGGAAGCGATGGAGTTTCTGGAAGAGGCGGCATTTGCTACAGTCGGCGATGTCATGGATTTGGCGGATGAAAACAGAATTATTGTAAAATACGGCTTAGAACAGATGCGCCAGACAAAAAACATAGGGCTGCGCACTCTGATACAGCAAAAGGCTGTGCAGCCGGATCGTCTGGGAACCTACCATCTGGGATTTGTGCTTGGCCCCTGTATCAATGCCGGCGGAAGACTGGATACGGCAATCCGCGCATTAAAGCTGCTGCTGGCGGAAGAGGAAGCAGAGGCAGCCATACTTGCCGCAGAGCTTTCCGATTTAAATGAAGAGCGTAAACAGATGACAGCCGACGGATTGCAGGAAGCCAAAGAACAGATTGAACAACAGCATTTGGATGCCGAAAAAGTTATGATTGTGTATCTGCCAGAACTTCATGAGAGCCTAGCCGGAATCGTTGCCGGAAGAATCCGGGAAGAATATAATCATCCTGTGTTTGTGCTGACAGATTCGGAAGAAGGCATCAAAGGCTCCGGACGTTCTATTGAAGCCTATTCCATGTATGAGGAATTATGCAAATGCCAGGATCTGTTCAGCAAATTCGGAGGGCACCCAATGGCAGCGGGTCTCTCGTTTCCCAGACAAAACCTGGAGGAATTTATTCGGAGAATCAACGCCTATTCTACACTGACAGAAGAGGATTTTATCCCCAAACTACATATTGATGTGCCTATGCCGCTTTCCTATGTGACAAAATCTCTGATAGAGGAGTTTAAAATTTTAGAACCCTTTGGAAAAGGAAACAGCAAACCAGTTTTTGCAGATAAAAATATCCATATAAAAAGCAGCCGGATTGTAGGAAAAAACAGAAATGTGCTGAAACTTACCTTAGAAGATACAATAGGAAAAAATTATCCTGCAGTGTATTTTGGGGATACAGAGGAATTTATGAATTTTCTGGAGGAAAAAAGCACAATCTCTATTGTATATTACCCGGAGATCAACAGCTACATGGGCCGGGAAGAAATTCAGTTTGTGATATCCGGTTATTGCTGATGTTCTGTAACAAACATCCGAGAATTACATGTTAACGCGTGTTTGAGAATTGCTATCAGCCAGATGTATAGAAATGGGAATTAAATGCAGTGGCATCATTTTTTGTACTTCAGAACTGTAGTTACGGGCTTTTAGACTGGCCTTGCCGGAGTTATTGACGAAAATTTTGAGCGCCTAAGCAAAAGAAAGAGGTTCTTTCTCATGTCTGGATATGCTGTCAGATTCAGTCTTGCTGGAATACTAAATTTCCAGCAAAATCCGAAACACTGGCAGGGACGCAATATCCAAAGCTAAGAAAGAACCAAGAAAGAGAGGATAGGCTAATAGCTTCTGTAACCATTGAAATTTACTTGGGGAGCTGATGCAGGGCATATAAAACTGATACTGCCAAAAGCTAAAAGAAGGAGGACAACATGATAAAAAAAGAGTTTAGATTTTTATCCGCAGACAGAAAGACAAAAATTCACGGAGTCAAATGGCTGCCGGATACAAAAGAGTATTCCGCGATTCTGCAGATTACCCATGGGATGCAGGAATATATCGAGCGTTATGAGGAGTTTGCCGGATTTTTAACAGAACGGGGTTTTCTGGTTGTGGGACATGATCATTTAGGACACGGGGCAAGCATATCCGCCTCCACAGAATATGGTTTTTTTACAGAAAAAAATCCAAGCCATACATTGGTTCAGGATATGCATACATTACGGAAACATATTCAGGAAGAAAACGAAGGAATCCCGTATTTTATGTTAGGCCACAGCATGGGATCTTATATGCTCCGAAAATATCTGACGCTGCATTCGAAAGGGCTGAGCGGAGCAGTTATCGTAGGAACCGGGAGTATGCCGAATGGCCTGATGCGCCTGGGAATGCTGATCTGCCGTGTATTGGGAAATGTGCGCGGCTGGCATTACAGGAGTCCTATGGTAAAAGCTATGTCCTATATGGGGCCATACCAGCAGTACGATCTGACCGGGGAGGATATTGCAAATAACTGGCTGACAAAAGATGTAAGCCTTGCGGGACGGTTTTTTACCGATCCCAGAAGCGGATTTGATTTTACGGTAAATGGCTATTATGGGCTGATGGAAGCGGTATATTATGACAACCAGCCAAAAAATATTGCCAGAATCTCCAAAGAGCTGCCGCTGTTTCTGGTATCCGGGGATAAAGATCCAGTAGGAAATATGGGAAAAGGCGTGAAAAAAGCCTTTGAGCAGTATAAAAAAGCAGGCATCCGGCACGTATCCATGAAACTTTATGAAAACGACAGGCATGAAATATTGAACGAGCTGGATCGGGAGGATGTTTATCAGGATATTTATCAGTGGATGCATCGGATTATGGGAAGGTAAATTCTGCGTTGGCACACAGCAAAATTGGTGTGTGGAATGCTATAAAATATGCCAGGTATTTAGAAATGCGTTTGAACCGCTCATCGAAAGAGTACACGGGACTGATTTAACGCAACTGATTCAAAGCAATTGATTCAAAGCGATTGTGATACCGGAAACCGACTGTCTGATTTCCGGTATCACAATCGCATTATTTTTGCGGAAACTTGTTTTTCCGGTTGCTGATACCGGCAATATAATTCAAATCTACATCATAAAGTCTCGCCAGTTCTATTAAACATTCCAACGGAATGCGCACTTTTCCATTTTCGTAGTCAGAATAGGTGGTCTGGGCAACATGTATTGTCCTGGCTACGAAAGTCTGGTTATAGTCATGATCCTGTCTTAAATCCCGAATGCGTTCATGGCATGTCATTATATATACCTCACATGAATAAAATAGTCAGATTCTGTCTATCTATGTTTGAATTTTACCTAACATAGAATTTTTGTGTTGCCTTTTAACGGAAAAAACGGTAAAATTGAAATGAATATGCAGATTTTGGAAGATGATAAGAGAATTTAAATTTTTTTATAAAAAAATGAAAAATAATGCAGAGGAAAGACAGATATTGTCCATCCCTTTTGATATAATACACACAAAAACAGGGCAGAGAATCAGGAGGGGAATATGTCTTACAGTAAGGTGGAACGGGTACTTGGAATCTATACGAAACTGATGGATGGCTGTCTGATACGAAAAGCGGAAGAGGCAGCGCGTTTTGGGGTTGATATGCGGAGTATTCAAAGGGATATTGATGATATTCGCAATTTTCTGGAAATGGAAACAGAAAATACAGGACTGGTGAACGCAGTCGTTTACGATCATACGAAAAAAGGCTATTGTTTGGAGCAGATTTACAAGATAAAACTGACAAACAGTGAGATTCTGGCATTGTGCAAAATCCTGTTAGACAGCAGAGCATTTACAAAAGATGAAATGCTGGATATGTTAGATCGTCTGATTTCCTGCTGTGTTCCCGAAATCAGCAGGAAACTGGTAAAAGATCTGATCCTCAATGAATCTTTTCATTATGTTGAGCCACGGCACAGAACGCATTTCCTGGACACCATGTGGGAAATCGGACAGGCTGTCAGAAACTGCAGATATATTGAAATGGACTATATGCGGACGAAAGACAAAGCCATTGTCAGGCGAAAAGTAAAGCCGGTTGCGATTATGTTTTCCGAGTATTACTTTTACCTTACGGCATTTATTGATGACGAAAAGGTGCGGGAAAACTTTGAAGTGATCAATGATGCGTTTCCGACGATTTACCGGATTGACAGGATTAAACGGCTGAAAGTTTTGGATGAGAGGTTCCATATTCCTTACAGCAGCAGGTTTGAGGAAGGAGAATTTCGGAAACGGATTCAGTTTATGTATGGAGGCAAGCTGCAGAAATTAAAATTCCGGTATTTGGGGACAGATATAGATGCGATTCTGGACAGGCTTCCTACAGCGCAGATTTTGAAGGAAGAAGAGGGGGTGTATACGGTTGAGGTGGAAGTGTTTGGAAAGGGAATTGATATGTGGATTAGGAGCCAGGGGGAGTATGTGGAGGTGATTGGGTAGAGCAATAATAATATATTTATGAAAATCTGTAAGAATGAAAGTTAAGGATGTAATGCAAAAGGATCGGAGATATTATATTATTTTGGAGGAAGCTATATGGAATTATCTAGGAAAACGACGAAGATGGTGGAAATTGTTAAGAAATATGATTCAGCATTAAGAAAAGGTGGTGATTGGAAACATTATTTTGCACCCGATATTCCTGACAAGGTGATGAGTAGATTGCTTAATAAATTTGATAGTAACGTTGCAATCAATAGTTTAGTTTCATTTTATGATTCAACTCTTTTTGGAACATCAAAAACAGGTATATTATTTACAAATGATGGTATGTATTACAAAGATTTTGGAAAAGCTTTGTATTTTGCATATAAAGACATTTCAAATTTTAAAATAAGAAGTGGTCATTTGGATTTTGATGTACAGAATTCAAATATGTCAGAATATACAATAATTGATATATTTGATATGGAAATTCTGAAAAATTTATTACTTGAGTTAAAAGAAATAGATGAGTATTATGGACAGTCATCCATTAAATCTTCAGGAGAAATTAAAAAAATTGATTTGCCACCTGATATGCTAAAGAAGTGTAATGAAGTGATTCATACTGCATCAGTGGCTTGTGGTGGTGCTGGAACTGGCTTGGCGCAATTACCAGGTTCAGACAATGTAGTTATTGTTCCAATTCAAATAGGAATGATAGTTGCTCTAGGTGCAATATTTGAATTAAACATTACAGAATCCGGTGCTAAAAGTATTATAGCTTCAGCAGGAGCCACAATAGCCGGAAGGACAGTTTCACAGTTTTTGGTTGGTTGGATGCCAGGCATCGGTAATATAGTCAATACTGCTACTGCGGCAAGTATTACAGAAACTATTGGATGGATTGCAGTTAAGAACTTTTATGATAGATGGATTCAGGATAGAAATAAAGGAAGGCTAGAAGGAATGAAAGCTGGATATACGGAGGCTTCAAATGAGTATGAGCGAAAACTAAGAGAACAAGCCAATGAATTCTTAAGTCAAAAAAAGGACTTTGAGAAAGAAAGAGATGAGTACGAAAAGCTTCTAGAGCAGTATAAAGATTATATTAAGGAACTTGAAAGAAAGTGTGCTTCTTTTGAATATATTGCTGATATTAAAGGTATATACAATGATTTAAAAAATTTGCGTTCAGTATAAGGAGGGGGATTATGTCTTTAGAAGAACTAGAAGCTAAAAGGACAAAACTTAAGAGTAATTCGGATATTACACTAAATAATATGCAGAAACTGGCAGATGAATCTAATAGAGTAGCTGAGGTTGCACATAATTCAAGAGAAATATTAAATAACTTAGATAAAGAGTTCGAGTCTCAGACCGGATTAAAAGGAAATGATATCAAATTTTTATTTGTGGCTGTTGGATTACAAGTTGCACGAATAGTAATATTGAATGAACTTACAAAATCAGAAACTGCAGGTTTTGGAAATCGTAATGAAACAAAGCTTCATGATTTTCAAGAAAAGCTACTGAGAAGATTTAATAATGGAGGTGTAATTCAGGAACGACCATACTATGCATCAATGGACCATATTATTGCAAAAATGGGTGTTCCGTATGATGCTACAGCTGCATTAACAGATAAGTCTTTGCAGAAATTAATCGGGAAAGACAGAACTTGGGACTTTGATTTGTCTGAAATGATACCAGATGAAAAACTTTCTTTATTTAAAGGTGCAAATCATAGATTTGCTACATTAGGACATGATCCTGTAGTTGGTCTTATTTTTGGAACTGGAAATATAATGACAAACACAATCACTTGTGTTAAAACGCCAGTAATAGCGGGTGGAATTGGTATTCCAGTGCTTACAACAAACCATGTGGTATTTACATCAGATTTTAAAGACCCTCGTATTGCGGCATATGGTTCTACGGCAATTATGTTTAAAGAAATGCTAAAAAGAACAAAAGACCAGCCAAGTGCATTTGTAGCTTCTTTGATTAAGCAGATTATACATATTGGTACCGATTTATACACCCCCTGTGGTATTCAAATTCCTGGAGCAAATTTGATACTGTCGAATACAGAAGTTGAAAAGTTGACAAATTATATTAGTGCTGGAGATATAATTAAAATCGGAACATCTGCGAAGCTGTCTGAATTAATTAATCTTTTGATAAGTACGCTTCATACTCTGATGTATGATTCTTCAAAGACTATTTCAAAGGAATTATATAGTGTCCGTACTAGAAAAATTATTATGTACTCTAATGTTATCGCAACAGGAAGTAATGTTCTTTGGGTTGCCGGAAATATGCTTGTAGGAAATGAGAGTGCAATAAAACAGTTAGATATAGGTGGTTTGATAGTCACTATTAAAAGGCTGATAACTGATACAGAATATATACGACAGATTAAAGAAGAATTTGTCCTTGGTGGATTTAATAAAATGATACAGGGCGATGACCTAGGATTGGAGGAAGTTGTATGGGATGCGGACTGATGTCGTGAAAACAACTTGGTGGGACTTTTTCACTTGCTGAAATAGGGCGTTTTAATGATAGGTTAAATATAATCTTGACAAATATAAAGGTAAAATAGTGGCAAGTGAAGAAGTTGAGATTCAAAAAATAGCTGCACCTCTTACCATTGATGCAGGATGACATCTGATGCATGGGTATCTGTTATTTCATGCATCTTGAAAATTTCGGCATTTATCAGCAGCATATTTTAATTGTGAAAAGAAGCAGCTTGAAAAATTGGAATTTAAAGACAAAGCCTTGAAGCAGTCATAAAGGAGCTGAAAACTACATGAGAACCACAGGAATCGGTTGTCAGGATTTTGAAAAATTAAGGAAAAACAACAACTTCTATATTGATAAAACCAATTTTATCCATGACTGGTGGAAAAACAGTGATGAGGTAACGTTGATCACCCGTCCCAGAAGGTTTGGGAAAACGCTGCTGATGAGTACAGTGGAAGTGTTTTTCTCAGTAAAATATGAAAATTGCGCGGAGTTATTTCAGGGACTGTCCATATGGGAAGATGAGAATCTGCGGAATCTGCAGGGAACGTATCCGGTGTTATTTATCAGTTTTGCGGATGTAAAAGAAGCAACGTATTCTCAGGCACGGAAAAAAATCTGTCGTATTATAAAAGAACTTTACAACCGCCATGCCTTTTTGCTGGGAAGCGACACACTGAGTGAAGATGAAAAGATGGATTTCCGGCACATTTCAATTGATATGGAAGATAATGAGGCATCGTATTCTTTAAAGGCATTATCTGGCTATCTTTCTCGTTATTATGAAAAAAAAATAATTATTTTACTGGATGAGTATGATACACCCATGCAGGAAGCATATGTAAATGGCTATTGGGACGAGCTGGCTGCATTTACCAGAAGCCTGTTTAACTCGACTTTTAAGACTAATCCTTATCTGGAACGGGCAATTATGACAGGAATTACCCGAATCAGCAAAGAGTCTGTATTTTCAGATCTCAATAATCTGGAGGTAGTAACAACAACCTCAGAGAAGTATGCAGAAAGCTTTGGATTTACGGAGCAGGAAGTATTTGCAGCGTTGGATGAATTTCATCTGTCTGACCGAAAGCAGGAAGTAAAAAAATGGTATGATGGTTTTGCCTTTGGAAACAGGAAAGATATTTATAATCCATGGTCTATTCTCAATTACCTGGACAAAGAAAAACTGGGAACATATTGGGTGAATACCAGTTCAAACAGTCTGATAGGAAGGTTGATCCAGGAGGGCAGTCCTGAAATAAAGATTGTAATGGAAAAACTTTTGCAGGGAGAAAGCTTTCAAACAGTTTTGGATGAACAAATCATATTCAGCCAGTTGGATCAGGGTGATGAAGCTATTTGGAGCCTGCTTCTTGCCAGTGGGTATTTAAAAGCAGAACAGGCTGTATTTCATCCAGAAAGTGGAAAAATGGAGTATACACTGAGATTGACCAATAAGGAAGTGTCTGTTATGTTTCAGCAGATGGTCGAAGGATGGTTTAGCAGATGCCGGCAGATTCAGAATGCGTTTCTTAAGGCGCTGCTTTCCCATGATCTGGAAGCAATGAATGAATATATAAATGATATTTCCGGCGAATTATTCAGCAGCTTTGATACGGGAAAGAATCCTTCCGGTAAAACACAGCCGGAACGTTTTTATCATGGTTTTGTGCTGGGCATGATGACAGAACTGCGGGAACAGTATTCAGTTTCGTCCAATCAGGAAAGTGGACTTGGCAGATATGATATTATGCTGGAACCCAGGGATTCCAACAAAGACGCATTTATTATAGAATTTAAAGTAGTTCATACAAAACGCGGCGAAACGCTGGAAGACGCAGTGCAGGATGCTTTGCTGCAGATTGAAAAGAAAAAATATGAAACTGCACTGACAGCAAAAGGTATTCCTAAAGATAGAATAAGAAAATATGGCTTCGCCTTCCAGGGAAAGGTAGTTTTGATCAAAGAAAACCGAATTATGAAATAAATCTTAAGTTTTTGCATTTCCTTTGACAAAGCATAGGACTTGTGTAAAAATGAAGTTGTTTTTCAGATCCATGTTGATTCGTTTCTTTTTTGATCGACAGCGGAGATGCAAGTTCAGAAGGAGGATGTTGTATGAACAGGAAATGGATACGCAGAATCAGCGTGTTAATGACAGTTATCATGGTGATGGGTTCTACCCTGAATGTGTTTGCAGCGGCAGAGGGAGATCTGGCCGGTGCGTCAGCGACGGCAGAAGGAGAGGCACAAGGAGCGCCTGACACTGACGGCGGAGCAGCGCAGCCATCCGATACGGACGTTCCGACAGCAGCAGGCGGGGATTCTACTCAGAATGATGGTTCTGAACCGACAGATTCCAATCTGCCAAATGATATACCGACGACACTACCGTCAGATACGACGACAGGGGCGGATACACAGCCGGATACCCCTCAGTCAGATGCAGGCACAGACGCAGCAGCGCCACAGCCGGACGCAGACGAAGCGCCGCAGCCGGATACGGAGGATTCCACTGGCGGAGATGATGATATATCCGGAACCGTTACTACGGATGATAAGGATATTTCCGGAACCATTACCGTAGAAGAAGACAAGAATGATGACAAGGTTGAGATTAAGAAGAATGACAGACCCTATCTTGCCCTTGGCGCGGATCTGTCAGCAGAGCAGCGGGCTACCGTACTCGCAATTATGGGAATTGACGCAAGTAAACTGGGAGATTATGACGTAGTCAATATCAATAACTCCGAGGAACATCAGTATCTTGGCTCTTATATAGAAAGCGGCAAGATTGGAACCAAATCTTTATCCTCCGTAGTAATCGTAGAGCGAAAAGACGGAAATGGGATTAATATTTCCACGAATAATATCACCTATTGTACGGTAGGTATGTATAAAAATGCGCTTGCAACCGCAGGTATCCAGAATGCGGATATTATTGTAGCGGCGCCCTTCCCAATGTCAGGAACAGCAGCGCTGGTAGGCGTGTTTAAGGCTTATAAGGAAATGACCGGAGACGAGGTGGATGAGGAAAATATTGATGCCGCTTTGCATGAACTGGTGGTAACCGGAGCCTTAGAAGAGAAAACAGGTGCAGATTCTGATGAAATCGAAGGTATGATTGCTTATGTTAAGCAGGCAGTATTAGAGCGGGATTTGTCGAATGCGGATGATATCCGGTCTGCGATTACAGAAGGCTGTAAGAAGTTTGACATTACGCTGACCGATGAAGAGATGGGTGAAGTGGTAAGCCTGATGCAGAAGATTGGCGAGCTGGATCTCGATCTGGACGGCCTGATGAATGCGGCGCAGTCTATTTATGACAAGATTTCCCATGCGGACGGCGGATTCTGGGCAAAGATCCGGGAGCTGCTGCAGACACTGGTGGCTAAGGTAAAAGAACTGTTTTCCTAATTGTAAAAATTAAATAAGCGAAGATATATGTAAAAAATGGCCGCTGGGAAATGAAAAAACCGAATCTTTCCCAACGGCTGTTTTTGCCGTTAAAGAGAATATTAAAATTGCCAGGCCTTTACGGGCTTTTGGCATTTTAAGTAAATCCATCAGGGTTCATCTGAGGCTCCTCCATCGTTCTGTTTTCTTCTGTTTCGGAACTGCCTTTGCACAGCGCCGGCTTTCCTGCGGTTTTCTTCACTGAAGCCTACCAGGATCGCATGGTTTGCCTCTGCCAGATAATCCATAATTCCATCGATATCGGATTTCATATTTTTCGGGCAGCGGATCGAAACATGTTTATTTGCCACAATATGCAGTGTATAGGTAATGCTGAAATGATACCAGAACAGCTTATGCAGCGTGGAGTGCTTGTAAATCCATATGATTTCCTGGATTGGTACAATTGCAGTACCATACCGGGAGGTTTCAATAAAAAAGTGTTCCGTAATAAACATATCTTCTGTAGCAAGCTGGGGCAGCGTAGCCAGTTCTTGCTCCGCAGATGCCAGCAGTTTCTTTGGCTTTCCAAAGTGTATTAGCGTCTGGCAGGGCGGTGACAGGTGCGGCTTTAAAATATACAACACAGAAAGCAGGATTGACAGAAGGGCAATCACACTGCTTCCGGCAAGCGCTGCCAATAAAAAGATGCCAAAGCCATACTGGAAATCGGGTTCACTCAGATAATAGTTATCTGTTTTTTCGCGGATACCATCGTCAGTCCAGGACAGATCGTCGGAAAGATTTGTTAGAAGCGTTTGATAACTGGCGTCCGCGGATACAATTTTTCCATAAATATCCACATGTGTTAGTTCCGGAATCCCCTGTTCACAGGTATTGGGAGAAAGCAGGAGAATGGAACATGTTTTCTCTTTCGGGTTTCGGATATAATAAAAGTAGCCCACAGTACGATGAAATCGTGTCATTGTATATCCGGTAAACTTCAGATTGTCAAAGGAACCGGACACAAAGACTTCTTTTTTCTGATACAGCGTTTCCAGGTCTGAATTTCCGGATAATTTCGTCGGGGCTATGACCGAGGAAATCGGAAGGAACCCGCATAGAGAAGCCACAAAAATCAGGTAAAGAACCGGAGCTAACAGACGTCTGCGGTATAGGCTTCTGATATTTTTGGATATATAATTTTCCTGCATGGTAATTCACCTTTCCTTATTATTGCCGAATGGCATAAAGGTATGCCCGGAGGGTGTTTCCTTATAATTGCCGAATGGCACGCGTGCCCCAGAGGGTATCAAGGTATACCCGGAGGGCATTTTTTGAACTTGTTACAGTATACCGGAGCGCTGGGAAATATTCAAGCAAAATTGGGATTGTGTGTCAGAAGAAAAATGCGTATAATAAGAACAGCTCAGACCGACCATAGGACATGCGCAGGAGGAAAGATTATGGAAGCATACAGCGGGTTTGCAGAAGTATACGATTTGTTTATGGATAATGTACCGTATGAAGACTGGTGCAGGTATTTGGTTTCCATGTTTCATCAGTACGGCATTGCAGACGGGCTGGTTCTGGATCTGGGCTGTGGAACCGGGAAGATGACCAGACTTTTAGCGAATGCAGGGTATGATATGATCGGGGTGGATGTTTCAGAAGAGATGCTCGGCATTGCCATGACGCAGGAGCAGGATGGGATTCTCTACCTGAATCAGGATATGCGGGAGTTTGAACTGTATGGAACGGTAAAAGCAGTAGTATGCCTGTGCGATTCCATCAATTATCTGATGGAAGAGGAAGATTTGTTTGCCGTATTTAAGCTGGTCAACAATTATCTGGACCCCGGAGGTATTTTTGTCTTTGATTTGAACACCCTGTATAAGTACCGGGAAATACTGGGCGAGTCCACGATTTGTGAAAACCGGGAAGAAGGAAGCTTTATCTGGGAAAACTATTATGAAAAAGCCACTCAGATCAATGAATACGATCTGACGCTTTTTATCAGAGAAGAAGACGGCAGATACAGAAAATATGAGGAAACACATTTTCAGCGGGGCTATTCCCTGGAACGGATAAAGGAACTGGTCGAAGCGGCCGGCCTGGAATGGGTTGCCTGTTATCAGGCGTTTACGATGGAGGCACCCAAAGAAGACAGCGAGCGGGTTTGTATTCTTGCGAGGGAGTGTTTGAAACAGAATGGGTAAACTGCGTAATTTTATACTGGAAAGGGGAATATAAATGTCAGATTATATTGTAAGGGCAACAGCTGCGGACGGAGAAATCCGTGCGTTTGCCATTACTTCAAGAGAACTGGTGGAAACGGCGAGAAAACATCACAATACAAGTCCGGTGATGACGGCGGCGCTTGGCAGGCTGTTATCCGGCGCGGTGATGATGGGAGTGATGATGAAAGGGGACAAGGATCTGCTGACTGTTCAGATCCAGGGCAGCGGCCCGGCAAAGGCGCTGGTGGTAACTGCCGATGCAAAAGGCAATGTCAAGGGATATCCCGCTGTGCCGGATGTGCTGCTGCCAGCCAGTGCAGAGGGCAAGTTAGACGTCGGCGGAGCCATTGGCAGCGGCGTAATGAGTGTGATCAAGGATTTGGGCATGAAAGAACCCTATATCGGGCAGATTGCTCTGCAGACCGGAGAAATCGCGGATGACCTGACGTATTATTTTGTCACATCTGAACAGATTCCTTCTTCGGTAGGGCTTGGCGTACTGATGAACCGGGACAACACAGTCAAGGAAGCCGGAGGATTTATCATCCAGCTGATGCCGTTTACCAGAGAGGAAACCATTCAGAAGCTGGAAACGCGGATTGCAAATCTGACTTCCATTACGGCTCTGCTGGAACAAGGAGATACTCCGGAAGAACTGCTAAAAGAGGTTCTTGGCGATATTGATTTTGAGGTGACAGATCAAATCCCGGCAGAATTTTACTGTGACTGTTCCAAAGAGAAGATTGCGAAATCGTTATCGACTCTTGGAAAAAAAGAGCTGGATGAAATTATTGCAGACGGGGTGGATATAGAAGTGAAATGCCATTTCTGCAATACGGATTATAAATTTAGCACAGAGGAATTAAAGGAGATACGAAATTGAAAGACGGATATATTAAGGTAGCCGCTGTTACGCCGGATATCCGGGTGGCGGATACGGTATACAACACAGAGCGTATCTGTGAAAAAATCAGAGAATGCAGCGCGGATGGGGTTAAGGTTATGGTATTTCCGGAGCTGTGCATTACAGGATATTCCTGTGAGGATTTGTTTTTGCAGGAATTGCTGCTGGAGAAAGCGATTGAGGGATTACTAAAGATTGCAGACTGCACGAAAGGGATCGATGCTATCGTATTTGTGGGGCTTCCGGTCTGCTGTATGGGCAAGCTGTATAACGCGGCTGCGGCGGTCTGCGGCGGTGATATTTTAGGGCTTGTACCGAAAACCTATATTCCTAATTATAATGAATTTTATGAAGCGCGCCATTTTGCAAAGGGAATGGAAGATACGGTGTATATGCGTATTGGCAGGGAAACTGTGCCAATGGGGAGCAATCTGTTGTTTGTCTGCGAAACGATGAAAGAGCTTGTGATTGGGGTGGAAATCTGTGAGGATCTCTGGGCACCGAATCCGCCAAGCGCCCGCCATGCGTTATCCGGCGCCTCCCTGATTGTCAATCTGTCTGCAAGCGACGAGGCAATTGGAAAAGACGCATACCGTAAGGAGCTGGTTCTCGGACAGGCGGCAAGGCTTCTCTGCGGATATATTTATGTAAGTGCGGGAAATGGAGAATCGACACAGGATGTCGTTTATTCCGGCCATAATATCATTGCAGAAAACGGCATATTGCTGAAAGAATCCAGGCGGTTTGCAAATGAAACGATTGATACGGAACTGGATATGCGCAGGCTGATGGAAGAGCGCAGGCGCAATACGGTTTTTGAACTCTCGGACGAAGCCGGGACATATGAGGAAGTGGGATTTTCCCTGCATATCCAGGAAACGGAACTGACCCGCTTTATTGATCCGTCTCCTTTTGTCCCTGGGCAAAAAGAGGAACGGAACCGGCGCTGTGAGGATATTCTGACGATTCAGGCAATGGGACTTCGGAAACGCTTGGCGCATACGAATTGCAAATGCGCAGTTGTGGGGATTTCCGGCGGCCTGGATTCTGCTCTGGCGCTGCTGGTGACGGTGCGGGCATTTGACGGGCTTGGCCTTAAGCGGAGCGGGATTAAAGCAGTGACAATGCCAGGCTTTGGGACGACGGATCGGACGTATCAGAATGCGGTCAGTATGATCGAATGCCTTGGAGTTACGTTTCTGGAGGTTCCGATCAAAGATGCGGTAACCGTTCATTTTCAGGATATCGGACAGGATCTGGATGTGCATGATGTGACATATGAAAATGCGCAGGCGAGGGAGCGTACCCAGATTCTAATGGATATTGCCAATAAAGAGGGCGGTATGGTAATCGGGACCGGGGATATGTCGGAGCTTGCATTGGGATGGGCTACCTATAATGGGGATCATATGTCTATGTATGGCGTCAATGCGTCTGTGCCAAAGACGCTGGTGCGGCATCTGGTGCGTTATTATGCGGAAACCTGCGGCGATTCAAAACTGAATCAGATTCTTCTGGACGTTTTGGATACGCCGGTGAGCCCGGAACTGCTTCCGCCTGAGGAAGGGAAGATTTCTCAGAAGACGGAGGATATTGTAGGGCCTTATGAACTGCATGATTTTTTCCTGTATTATATGCTTCGGTTTGGGTATCCGCCCAGGAAAATTTACCGGCTGGCATGTAAGGCATTTGAGGGAGTATATGACGAAAACGTGATTATAAAATGGCTGAATAATTATTATCAGCGATTCTTTTCCCAGCAGTTTAAGCGTTCCTGCCTGCCGGACGGGCCAAAAGTGGGTACGATTGCGCTTTCTCCAAGGGGGGATTTGCGGATGCCTTCAGACGCGTGTGCGAGGATATGGCTGGATGAGCTGAAGGGGCTGTAGCAGGAGGGATATTATGCAGTATAGGAAAGACCGAAAAGGAAAGAAACTGTCTGTACTTGGATATGGCTGTATGCGTTTTACCAGAAAAGGCGCGGGGATCGATTTGGACAAGGCGGAACGGGAAGTGATGCGTGCCATTGAACTTGGAGTGAACTATTTTGATACGGCATATATCTATCCGGGAAGTGAAGCTGCAGTCGGGGAGATTCTCCACCGCAATCACTGCAGGGAGCAGGTATCCATTGCAACAAAGCTGCCGCATTATATGATCAAGTCCATGGAAGGGATTGAGAAAACCTTTGAGGAGGAGCTGCGCAGGCTTAAGACAGATTATATCGATTATTATCTGATGCATATGCTGACGGATACCGATACCTGGGAAAAGCTGAAAAAAATGGGAATAATCGAGTGGATTGAGACGAAGATGAAGAGCGGCGCAATCCGCAATATCGGATTTTCTTACCATGGGCATACGGATATGTTCAAACAGCTGGTGGATGCATATGACTGGGATTTCTGCCAGATACAGTATAATTATATGGATGAATTCAGCCAGGCGGGCCGGGAAGGATTGCAGTATGCAAATAAAAAGGGGCTTCCGGTGATTATTATGGAGCCGCTGCGGGGCGGACGGCTGGTAAATTTGCTTCCTCAGGGAGCAAAAGAATTGTTTGCACAGGATCCAATGAACCGCTCTGCTGCGGAGCTGGCATTTCGCTGGCTGTATAATCAGCCGGAAGTCACCTGCGTATTGTCCGGGATGAATTCTGTGGAAATGATAGAGGAAAATGTGAAAACGGCGGAAAAGGCGGCTGCCGGACATTTTTCCGCAGAAGATGATGCGCTGATTCAGAAGGTAAAAGCAGAAATTGAAAAAACGGTAAAGGTTGGCTGTACTGGCTGCGGCTATTGTATGCCCTGCCCAAAAGGTGTGGATATACCAGTCACATTCCGCTGTTATAATGAGATGTATTCTGAGACGAAGGGAGGAGCCAGAAAGGAATACCTGCAGTGTACCGCATTCCGCAAAAATCAGAGCAGCGCTTCACAATGTATCGGATGCGGAAAATGTGAGCGGCATTGCCCGCAGAACATTGAGATACGAAAAGAGTTAAAGCGGGCAGTAAAGGAATTGGAGCCGTTTCCATATAAGGTGGCAAAAAAGGCAATTGCATTGTTTCATTTGTGGTAAAAGATCGTTGCGGTGGAATCCTCTGTTAAGTCAGAAGTTCTCACCGCTTTTTCTAAATCCGTTTTAAACGCTCTTCCAGCGAAGTTTCCGTTTTTCCTGCCCGAAGGGAATTCCAGGAGTAAACAAATGTGTACATAAATATAGCAAATACAATACCGGTAATTACATCAAATACGGAGTGTTGTTTTAAAAACATGGTAGATAACACAATGCTTATCATAAGAGCTGCCGAGCCATAACGGATGATTCTGCTGTTTTTAAATTCCTCACAATGCCATACCGCGATATTGACGCCAATGGAATTGTATACATGGATACTGGGAAAGAGATTCGTCGGCGTATCGGTTTGATACAGGTTCTGTACCATTGCTGTAAATACATTGTCCCGTTCAAATACCGCTGGCCGCAGATAATGTCCGTTCGGATAGACGGTTGAAATAACCAGAAAAACAGTCATCCCGATAAACAAAAAGGCACAGAGCCTGTAATATTCCGTTTTATTTTTAAACAGAAAAAATACGATTGCTGCTGCAACATAGGCAAACCATAATAAGTAGGGGATAATAAAATACTCGATAAACGGAATCTGATCATCCACTGCCATGTGTATGACATGAAAACGGTTTGTCACGGTTTTTTCCAGGTAAGTAAACCATGGAAAGTAAATGAGAAAATACAGCAGTAAAAAACTGTGTCCGTATTTCTGGAGGAATGTAGTCCGCCTGGTTTTAAAAGACTGCGCGTCTGATTCCTGATAATTCATCATGTTCACCCTCTAATATATATTTGCTGCCAGTTACTATTATGTCCATTGGACAGCATTATAGCACAGGAGTTTTTTAGCTACAATCCCATTTTTTTAAATTAATAAAAATTACGATTTTCTTAAGAAATACCAGGTTGCATTTGACAAAGAAGCCTGTGGCGGTATAATAAGAAGACCGAAAAAGTATATATAATACGGGCTGCTTTCCGTTATTGGCTCTAACTGCGCAGCTGCAGGAAAAACAGTAACAAAGGCAAAGAAAAGAAAGGAACAGAAGGGAGTTTTACGTAATGAGTTCCAAAGTGAAAAAAAGGGCGGTTATGATTGCCGCCGTCATAGTTCTCTTACTGGCAGGCATTTATTTTGGGGTGGCGGTTTATTATCAGAGCCATTTTTTGCCCAGGACAACGTTAAATGATATGGATGTCTCCGGAAAAACACAGGAAGAAGTGGAGGCTATGATTACAGAAGAAATTGACGGATATGAGCTTACGCTGAAAGAACGGGGAGGAAAAGAAGAAATTATCAAGGGGACAGAGATTTCCTTAAAACCTGAGTTTGGAACCACGATCAGCGGGAAGATCGAGGAACAGAATGCATATAAATGGCTGTTTTCATTCCGGTTGGCAAAAGAATTTGAAGAAACTACCGTGGTGAGCTTCAGCAGGAAAAAGTTAAAAGCGGCAGTAAAGGCGCTGGATTGTATGCAGGACGCGAATCAGATTGATCCAAAGGATGCGTACTGTTCGGACTATACGGAGAGCGGATATCAAATTATACCGGAAGAACAGGGCAGCAAAATAATAGAAGAGAAGCTGCTGTCGGTTCTGGCAGGGGCGCTTGGCGGCCTTTTAGACAGCGTATCCCTGGAAGATAAGGACTGCTATGAGAAACCCAAGATTACAACGGCAGATACAAATCTGGTAAATCTGGTGGACACCTTAAACAAATATACCGGCGCCAGGATAAACTATGAACTTGGCGGAAAAACTGAGATACTCGATGGCAGCACAACGCACACCTGGATGATTGTAAACGACTATCAGGTTTCCATCGATGAAGAAGCAGTGGACGCTTATGCGACCAGCCTTCGGACAAATTATAATACGGCATTCCGGGGACATACGCTGAAAACGTCATACGGCACGACAGTTACGATTAATGACGGCGACTATGGCTGGACTGTGGATAAAGATGGAGAAAAGGCGCAGATTATTGAAGATATCAAATCAGGAGAATCCATTGACCGTGAACTGGTATATTCCCGCAGGGCGGCAAGCCACGGGGAAAACGACTACGGAGATACATATGTGGAAATCAATCTGACAGCCCAGCATCTGTTTTTTTACAAAAACGGATCTCTGATTGTGGAATCTGATTTTGTGTCCGGGAATGTTTCTAAGAATTATGATACGCCTACAGGCGTATATGGCCTGACTTATAAAGAAAGAAACGCTACGCTGAAAGGGGAAAACTATGCTTCTGACGTGTCCTACTGGATGCCGTACTGCAATAATGTCGGAATGCACGACGCTTCCTGGAGAAGCAGCTTTGGCAGCAATATATACAAAACAAGCGGTTCCCATGGATGCGTGAATCTTCCCGCATATGCGGCACAGAAAATATTTGAAAATATAGAACAGGGAGATCCGGTCCTGGTTTACAAACTCCCTGGTACAGAAAGCCCTGCAGCCGTCGCCCAGGAGGCTGCTGCGGTGGTAAATCTGATCAATGGAATTGGCGAAGTGACATTGGAGAGCGAGCCTGCAATTGCTGCGGCGAGAAATCAGTATAATCTGCTCTCGGAAGCCGGACAAGCCCAGGTACCCAATTATGATGTTCTGGTAGCGGCAGAGGCACAGCTTGCGGCATTAAAGGCACAGGCGCCTGCCCCGGAACCTGCACCTGCGCCGGAACCCGCACCTGCGCCGCAGTAAAGCATGGTAAGTATAGACCAGGCAAATAGAAAACCTGCTGGGAGCCTGTTTTTCCCCGGCAGGTTAATTTCGTTGAAAAGCAGTAATTTTTTTATAGAATAAAGGCATAAGATTATAGGACGTCTCCTGACACAGACAAAGGAAAATATGTTATAGTTTTAGATATGAAATATGTTTTTTGGAATTATTCTGAAGCAGGATTCCAAATGTATGTTCAGAATCTCTTCGCATCGTCTTTTGCGGTGATTTTCCGTCAAAAATCAGTTTGCATCGTTTTTGCAGTCATTTTCCAGTAAAAATCAGTATGCAAAATTAAGAAAAAAGGGATTCTGGAAATACAGAACAGAAAAAAGGAGGAGACAAACAAAATGACGCGGCAGAAATTATGGAAACGGTTTGCATCTGTACTGGTATCAGGATGCATGGCTTTATCGGGAATGGCATTGCTTCCTGTAACAGCCGGCGCAAGTACCAGAGCGGCAGATGCATCCACAGTTACATGGGTAATGACACAGGAGGGAAATTATTGGCAGACACAGCCGGAGCTTACCATAACCGAGTGGGACGAGGAGAATAAGAGCGATCTGTATATTGATATAGATGAGAATATCACTTACCAGCAGATGGCGGAGCATGTATGGGGCGGATGCTTTAACGAGCGGGGCTGGAAATATTTAAATGAGCTGCCGGAGGCAGATAGAAATCATATTCTGGATCTGCTGTTTGATCCGGACGAGGAGGACGGCCTTCATTTGACACTGGCGCGTATGCCGATTGGTTCGAGCGATTATGCGATTGATTCGTATTCATTGGATGATGTGGAAGATGATTATGAATTGGAGCATTTTTCTATTGAACGTGACAAGAATGAGACGACAGGATTGATTCCCTATATTCGGGAGGCGTTAAAACGTCAGCCGGATTTAAAGATTTGGGCGTCTCCATGGTCGCCGCCTTCTTGGCTGAAGGATAACCGGAAACTGGAGAACGGAAAAATTGTATACAATGAGAAGAATATGGAATGCTATGCAAGGTATTTTAAGAAGTTTATCGAAGCGTACAAAGCAGAAGGAATTGATATTTATATGGTTAGTCCGCAGAATGAGCCTACGATAAATAACGGATATGCCGGCTGTATTTGGACTGGGGAACAGCTCAGGGACTTTGTACGGGATTATCTTGGGCCGGCGATGGAAGAACTGAGCGTTGAGATATATCTGGGGACATTTACAAATTCCAGCGACAAGCTGGTAGACCCGCTGTTAAACGATCCGGATGCAAAGAATTATATTTCCGGTATTACATTCCAGTGGTGGTCTTACCTGAAAGCGCATTCTCTGTATTATACAGGATTTGACCTGGGTATGATGCAATCAGAAACTATGTGCGGGGATGGGAATAACAACTGGGCATATGCGGAGCATCAATTTGATTTGATGTGGATGTATCTGGAATCCGGGATTGATTCATACAACCTGTGGAATATGGCGCTGGAGTGGGATGGCGTAAATCCTGGCGGCCGTAATGTGACAGGGTATTGGACGCAGAACGCGCCGATTACAGTTAATGAAACGAAAAAGGAATATACGGTTAATCCGCAGTATTACCAATATAAGCACTTTACAAATTACATACAGCCGGGCGCGCGCAGGATTTTAAGTTCAGGAACTTATGATGCTGAATTTCCGTTAAAAGACGGAGAAGGAGACAACAGCTACACAGAAGTCCTACATGAGATTGCATTCCGCAATCCGGATGGAAGCAATGTCCTTCTGGTGAAAAACGGAAGCAATGAAGCAAAACATGTGGATATGAATTTTAATGGGCGCAAAGTAAGCGCGGATATCCCGGCACATTCTATCAATACGTTTACAACAGCAGGAACGCCTTTGACCGGAACGGAAACGGATATGAGAGAGAGTATTCCGGAAGATAAGATTGTACGCCTGACAAATAAAGGGACAAAGCAGGCGCTTTGCATCGAAGGCAATGGCGGTGCAGTAAATAATACAAGCCATATCTTCCAGTGGACGTATGGCGGGGAAGCAAATCAGCAGTGGTATCTGGAACCTGGTAAAGTTGGGGATACAGAAACGGTAAAGCTGGTCAATATCAAGAGCGGGAAAATAGTGGCAGTAGACGGCGGAAGCAAGGATGCCGGAGCGAAATTAATTCTCTGGCCTTATGCGGGAGAAGCGAACCAGAACTGGATTTTAGAGGAAGCGGATAACGGCTGCTACAGGTTTAAAAACGCGGACAGCGGGCATTACCTGTCTGGCAATGCGGCATCCTGGGCAGAGCAGAGGAGTCTGAATCAATCGGATGAGACTCAGCTATGGAAAATCGAATATCTGGCAGAAGAAACGGCTCCTACCAAAAAAGAAGTGGCAGCGTTTGAAGCAGCAGTAGAGAAAGCGGAAGCTCTGAATCCAAACGCATATACGGCAGATTCTTATGCGGCAGTACAGGCTGCCCTGCAGGCTGCGGAACTTGTGGATAAAATCAACAGGGCTGCTGTCCGCAAAGCAGCAAAAGCTTTGGAAGAAGCAGTCCGAGCCCTAAAGGCTCAGCTGAATAAGAGCGCGTTAGAAACAGCGATCGAAAATGCGTCCGCCAAAGTGCAGAACCAATATACAGCTGATAGCTGGCAGAAACTGCAGACAGCGCTGGAAGAGGCGAACCGGATCAAGGAATCTGATACTGCAATGCAGGACGAAATAGATGCGGCAGTACAAACCTTAAATGACGCGGTTGCAGGACTTGTGCCCCAGGAAGAAAAAACGGAAAAAGCGGATAAGAGTGCATTAGAAGCAGCCATTGCAAACGCGTCCGCCAAAGTGCAGAGCAATTACACATCTGAGAGCTGGCAGAAGCTGCAGGCAGCTTTGGCGAAGGCAAACAAAGTAAAAGAAAATGCTGCTGCAGCACAGGAGGACGTAAACGCAGCTGAAAAAGCATTAAACGATGCGCTGTCAGCCCTGGCTGCTGCAGCGCCTGCAGCAGAAATCGGCGCACCGACAGCTGTTAAGGCTGCCTGGAGCGGAGGGAAGAACGTTAAGGTGACCTGGGAACAGGCGGCAAATGCAGATACTTACGAAGTATATCGTTCTTATAAGAAAAATTCCGGTTTTGCAAAGCTTGCCAGTGTAAAAGGAACCTCTTATACGGATACAAAAGCAGCGGCAGGAAAGACAGCATATTATAAAGTTATCGCCTGCGCGGGTACGCGTAAGAGCGCGTACAGCGCAGCAGCGTCCCTGTATATTTTAAAAGCCCCGGCAGGTCTGAAAGCCAAAGTCTCCAAAGGAGCTGTAACGATATCTTTTGGAAAGGTAAAGAGCGCTTCCGGTTATGAAATTTACCGTGCGGCGAAGAAAAATGGAACATATAAGAAAGCGGCTGTTTTGAAATCAGCAAAGACGGTGAAGAAGAAGCTAAAACTTAAAAAGGGGAAATACTTCTTTAAAGTACGGGCATATCAGACCGTAAAAAGTAAGAAACGATATACGGGATACAGCAAAGCGATACAGGCTAAAGTGAAATAATTACATAAAAAAAGAATGGCCGTTACATGATGTCCCCGGAGCTTTGAATTGCCGAACATGGCTGGAAATACGCTGCTGCGTGTGATTCATAAAAAACTGGCAAATATTACAGAAAAAAGAGTGACAACTCATGCTATTTAGTGTAAAATGCTACTAGTACTCTATCCGGCTAGTAACAATACTTTACGGTTCAGGAAAAATTTGCTA
>CAJUPF010000043.1 GCA_910588565.1 uncultured Lachnospiraceae bacterium | reverse complement strand
ACGGGGCGCAGCCAAAAGATGTGCAGGAGCTTTTAGGACATTCGGACGTAAGCACTACAATGAATGTCTATGCACACGCTACAAGGGAGGCTAAGCGGGATTCCGCAAAGTTATTGGATAAGGTTGTGGGAATGAGTTAAGCAATGAAAACTGAATAAGAAAAACTTTCCCTTGTAACTTGCTGATAAGGGCAAAAACAAGGGAAAAGGATACATATTTTGAGGCTGGACATACCGCAGAGCCTTGAAAATTAAGGAAAGTTAAGGCAGTTAGTAGATAAAGCGGAATTTGCCAAATAAGATATTTTCTATTTTTCCCAAATATCTATCAGAAAATGCTCTTCGTCACGAGAATCCAAGCCGCACTCCAATATACGGCTAAAATCTATATCCACAAGCAAAAATCCATGATCTTCCCGCCATAAAAAGGACACCGCGCATACTAAATCTACCATTTCAATTTTGCTCCATAAACCGCAAAAATAATAATACTCACGATGTTCTTTCAGATTCATGGTATCAATAATCCAGGAGCAGACTTTTTCTTCCGGGGATTTATACGATAGCCTGCTATATGGTTTTTGATCATACCCAAAAGAGTCATAATATATTGAATAGCATTCGTTTAAGGCAAGGTTCTCATCCTCCTCGTAAAGTTCCAATACAGCAATACCAGGTATTCGCTTTAGTTTGTTTTTAGCGGATTGTATGGCTATCTTATGTGCAATTATCTTTTGCCTCTCTGTCATCATATGCTACCCCCAAATCCCGATTATAAATCTACCCGTCCTGACGGACACTTAACTAATTCCTTATAATTTTGAACAAAAAACCTATTCCGGTACAAAGCCCTTAGACCAATCAAAAGGAATATAGTGCCCTTCAATGATAAGATTCTGCTTGTTCTCTATGGCAGTTTTCATCATTTCACGAATAATGGGCCACAGATAATTCGTAAGTTCATTATCATCTTCGGGCGTAAGTTTCGTATAACCACTGCGAATCAAACCCATTTTCAAATGGTCTATTGATACATATGGATACTTATATTTTTCAAGCAGTTTTTGAGCAAGAAGCGTTTTACCTGTGTGCGAAGCGCCCGTGATCAAAACAATCATTTATACTGTTTCCTTTCCTGTAAAATTCAATCCTGTCATTCCATCTCCCGGTAAGCAGCAATTTGCCAGCGGTTGTATTTCAGCCCTGCATACATACAGACTCCAAATACAATCCATCCCACCCAGTTTGTGTAATAAAATCTATTATGCCTGTAAAAATGATACCAAGGCCAATCATTATTTCGCCTTTTCCTAAAAATAAAAAAGCTCTTCAAACTTCTTATCTAATGCAATACATAGCACCAACGCCAATTTAGCTGTAGGATTGAACTGTCCTATTTCGATAGAGCTGATTGTATTACGGGATACACCGACCAATTCTGCCAGCTGATTTTGTGATAGCTTCCGCGACAAGTTTTATTTGCAAAATGCCGCTTTCCCCTGTAATCCGGCAAACCTGCAAAGTTCTTCCACCCGCTTCTGCCAGGTTTCCCCATGAACCGCTTTTTCCCAGGCGCGTTCCGCAATCTCCCTGACCTTATCAGGATTTTCATACAACCATGTAATCTGCTCTGTCAGCTCATCCGGACGCCTGCTGTTATAAAACACCATCTCTGTTCCGGCTCCAAACTTCTCTCTTGCAAATCTGCTCCCTTCTGTCACACACAGCGTATGGTTAAGCATAGCCGAATACACCCTGTCATGAAGCCCTCCGCAAAACCCCGGCGTCGAATTTAACAACATCTTCGCATCCGCCATCACCTGAAGAGAAGCTGCAAATCCGACGCCAGGACGAAGGGAAATATGTGCCCTCTCCAGTCCCGGCACACCTTCCCATCCATGTCCCACAACCGTAAACGGCACGCCCACTTCTGCTGCCGCAAGCGCTGCCTGTCTGCGCTTTTGGTTCCGCAGATATTTATCCGCAAGATAATCCTGATTCAGCCTTTCTGCAAAAGCTCCCCGTCCCAGCGTCTCCTGTTTCTCCCGCAGATACTGCGCAAGCGCCTCCTCCTGGGTCAGTTCCGGATCTTCCTCCATCCGCTCCACCAATGCCAGAACTTCAGCTTTTCTGTCCGCCGGATACTCCATAATCTCCTGCCAGAGCGCCTCTTCCGGATAATAGGTTCCCAAAAAAAGAAGTTCCAACCGTTTCTGGTCAAAACTTCTCTCTAAACCTGCCCGCATCCCGCCAAGGGGCAGGCAGAATACCCCTTTTAACCAGGGATAATACTCCTTTGCATATTGCTGATGGAGCCTGTCAATACAAATAACAGAATAACATGGAAATTCCCGTACCAAAGCGGCATGATGATACAGAGGATGATCCACAAGATAATTAAAAAACGGAACACAAAACAGTTCAAGAAATGGCGTGCCATCCTCAAATTCCAGTCTTGGCAAAAGCGAATTAAAATCAAATGCCGCCAGATAGTTCTTCTGCCGCGCTAAAACCGCCTTAAGCTGTTCCTCCATATCCCAGGATAAATCACAGACTTCCACCGGATACCCCGCTTGTTCAAACGCTTCCTCTAAGCATACCACAAAATGCCGGTTAGATTCATAACACAAATCCCTTGACGCAAACAGCAAAACCGTATCTCTCATGAGTCTGTACTCCTGCCCACATGTTTATGGGAAAACAGATGATCCTGGCAATATTCATAATTTCCTTCACATCTGGAACAAAACCGAAATTCCAGGTTGTCGCCGTCTAACTCTGTCCTGCCGCATATTGCACATTTGTGCTTTGTAACACCGGGACGGGGCGCGGACTGGCGCATATTGGCTTTAAACGCCTGCCTTCTGCGAAATTCTCTGGGAGAAACTCTGCGGTAATTTCTCGTAGAAAGATAAAATACCAAAAAATTCAAAAGCGACATAATAATCGCAACTCTGCCAGCCCAGCCTGTCTGAACCATAATAAACAAAATCATAACGCCATATACAATGGCAAGCCATTTCATTTTAATCGGAATAATAAAATAAAGCATCACCTGCATTTCCGGATAGCACACTGCAAATGCAAGGAAAATCGCCATATTTATATAATTCGTCGTAAAATAATACCCCATTCCCAATACAGGAACTCCATTTACCACATAAGAAATCCCATATAGCAAAAATGCGCCAAGAATCGTAAATAAAATACCGCCAAAAATATAGACATTAAACCGGAACGTCCCCCAGGTACGCTCCAATGACTGTCCCAGCTGAAAATAAAACAGCATCATAATTACAGTAAACAACAGACTCGAATCCGGCGGCATAAGTACCCATGTAAGCAGCCTCCAGACCTGTCCCCGCAGAATATAATAAGGTTCCAGCGTCATCAGGGAAAGCACATCCGGCACTGCAAACAGCAGGGCAAGCCCAATTGCATATCCGCCCAGCAGCCAGACAATCAGATTCGGTATGGCATATCTGCCCAGTTTACGTTCCAGCTTATTTAATAAATTATTCATAGCATATCCGCCTTTTCTTTTTCCATTTAAAGAGCATTATAATGACTTCTGATTTCTTTGTCAACAAAAGCCAAAACCGGCTACACAGGTTCCGCCGGAATAAACACCCGGCCCTGGTACGCGCCTTTCTCTTTTGGCTCTTTTATTTTTGCCTCTTTGCAGAACTGATTCTGGGAATCCACCAGAACCTTTCCTCTCTTATCGATTTTTTCATATACGCCATCCTGATTCAAAATATGCGCCTTGACATTATCCGCCAGTTCTACCTCTAAGATATGGAACACACGCTTCTGAATCTCTTCATCCTCTACCGGAAACAGGATTTCCACCCGCCGATCCAGATTTCTGGGCATCCAGTCAGCGCTTCCCATATACGTCTCGGGCTGGCCGTCATTATAGAACCAGAAAATCCTGCTGTGCTCTAAAAAATTCCCTACAATAGAACGAACCCGGATATGTTCGCTGACTCCCGGTATGCCAACCTTAAGACAGCAGATTCCCCGCACCACAAGATCAATCTGAACGCCTGCCGCTGACGCCTCATATAACGCAGTAATAATATCTTTATCGCAAAGGGAATTCATTTTGGCAATAATCCGGCCTTCCTTTCCCTCCCTGGCATGCTTTGCTTCCCGGTTGATTAATTTCAAAAACTTCTTTCTAAGCCAGATTGGCGCTACAATCAGGCGATTCCAGGAAAGCGGCTCCGAATAGCCGGAAAGCATGTTAAAAACAGCCGTCGCGTCCTCTCCAATTGCTTCCGAACAGGTAAAAATACCACAGTCCGTATAGAGCTTTGCTGTAGAATCGTTGTAATTACCAGTGCCAAGGTGAACATACCTGCGGATACCCTCATCTTCCCTGCGGACAACAAGGGCAATTTTGCTGTGTGTCTTTAAGCCCACCAGGCCGTAAATAACATGGCAGCCCGCCTGCTCTAGTTTCTTGGCCCAGACAATATTATGCTCCTCATCAAAACGAGCCTTTAATTCCACCAGAACGGATACCTGCTTGCCGTTTTCCGCCGCCTGTGCCAAAGAAGCGATAATCGGAGAATTTCCGCTGACACGGTAAAGGGTCTGTTTGATAGCCAGAACATCCGGATCTGCAGAGGCCTGCCGGATAAAATCCACTACCGGATCAAACGTCTGGTACGGATGATGCAGCAGAATATCCCCATTTCGGATCGCAGAGAAAATATCCTCTCCCGGTTCAATCTGCGGGACCCTCTGGGGTTCATATTTCTTATAACGCAAATTGTCACAGTCCTCTAAGCCATACAATTTCATAACAAATGTCAGATCAATCGGCCCGCCGATTTTATAAATGTCCGCATCTGCAATATTTAATTCTCTTTTCAGAATAGAGAGCAGTTTTGCATCAATCCCATCTTCCACTTCTAACCGGATTACTTCTCCCCACTGCCTTTTTTTCAGCTGCTTTTGAATCTCTTTCAGCAAATCCGCAGCTTCATCTTCATCAATAGGCAGATCCGCATTACGCATAATCCGGTAAGGAAACGCGCAGACCACTTTGAAATTCAAAAAAAGCTTGGAAATATTGCGCTCAATCACCTGCTCTAACAGCAAAAACGTCCTGCCGCCTTCTTGTCCGGAAGGAATCTCTACCAGCCTTGGCAGAACAGACGGCACCTGTACAGTGGCAAATTCAATATCTTTCCCGGATCCCTTCCCTTTGATCAGCGCCGCGATATTTAACGTCTTATTCCGAATCAGCGGAAACGGCCTGGAAGCGTCCATTGCCATAGGCGTCAGTACTGGATACACCATATCCATAAAATATTTATCCACAAATTCCGCCTGCGCTTCATTCAAATCCTCGTATGCATCCAGAATCAGGATATTCTGCGCCTTGAGCAGCGGAAGCAGAGAACGGTTGTAGGTGGAATACTGGACGTCTACAAGCGCCCTTGTATTCGTATTAATTGCTTCTAACTGCTCTGTGGCTGTCATGCCGGCAATATCTTTTTTCTTATAGCCTGCATGCACCATATCTTTTAGCGACGCTACCCGCACCATAAAAAACTCATCCAGATTGGAAGAAGTGATCCCCACAAATTTCAGCCGCTCTAATAGGGGAATGGTTTTATCCCTTGCCTCATTTAGTACCCGGCTGTTAAATTTCAGCCAGCTTAATTCCCTGTTTTCATAGTTTTCCGAATTTGTAAAAAATTTTTCTTTTTCCATTGTAATCACCTCTAATTATACACACGTTTTTCCCGAATGACGGGTTCGATGCCAAATACCCGTTCAAATAGCTCTGCTTTAGCGGCAAACAGATTTTTCTCCAGCAGCATATCGTCCACACTGTCCACTGAGATTACCAGCTGTTTTCCACGGATTACGGCTCTGACATTCTTGAATTTCTGTTTATGGCTTCGGTCTAATGCGTTGGAAACCCGAAGAATCGCCGCAAGTTTTGCCACAGTCATATAGCTTTCACGATCCAGCCTGTCTTTTAATTCATCATAATCCGGCATTGGCTGTTTGTTATATAATACCACACACGCCACAATCTGCCGTTCCAAATGCTTTAATCCGATAATTTCTGAATTTAAAATAATATTATATGCACATTCCGAGCTGTGAACCAGGCTAATGTATTTGCCGCAGTCATGAAGAATTGCCGCCGTTTCTATTAGTATCCGCTCCCGTTTTCCCATGCCATGCACTTTTTTCATCGCGTCAAATACCAGCGCAGACGTCTTCGTCAGCGCATCGATATGCGGAGAAAATCCTTCGTACCGTTTTGAGAGCTGCCTTGCGGCGGATATAATATCTTCTTCAAAATTATGCGGCGGCTTTAAAATCCGGTTCTGTTCCGCATAATCGTATGCCATACCTTCCATAACGCCAATTCCCGGCGCCCAGATTTCCTCGGTATTCAGCTCTTCTGAAATTCTGGTATACAGCACAATATAAGGAATCAACAGGGGATCATTCTCATTAAATAAATCCAGTTCCGTTGCAATCTGCGCCACATTTTTCTTGTACAGCTTGCGCATGGCTTTGATAAATTTCTCTGTACTCACCAGGCCGTTGCCTTTTTTATCGATTTTCTTCATCAGCTCCATTACATAATCGCCCATAAAAATCAGATGCTTCGGTTTGTGCTCTTTCATATAAATAGATTTGAACACTTCCAGATTCTTATTGATCAATACTTCGATCTGATTCTCATAATGGGCTACCAGATTCTGGATGGAAGAAAGCTGCTCCCGTAAGCGCATACTCCCCAGTATCATATGCTGTGTCGTGACAACCTTGCCATCTGCAAATAAAGTCACCTGCAGATTTCCGCCGCCTACGTTTACAACAGCGGCTCCCTGTCTGGTCATTTCATCAAACTCCGGCTGAAATGCCACCGCTTTATAACCGATAAAGCGATGCTCCGAATTGCTTGGCACATGTACCTGGATGCCGGTGCGCATATAGAGCTGATCCAGCACAAACAGAACATTTTTGATCGCACGGAATCCGCCCCCCGCATAAGCTGTATAACTGTCTGCTTTATATCCGTCCATAATCTTTTTGTACTCTAACAGGATATTCCCCAGTTCTTCCATCAGTTCAAAACCGATATATCCTTTCAGGTAAGCGTCTTTTCCGATTTCCAGCCTGGCTCTTACATGGTCAATTTCCCGGATCGGCTTTTTTGGCGGCAATTCAAAAATTTTCAGGCTCACTTCATAGGAACCGATGTAAATCGCTGCAAATGTTGTAATCTTCATTGTAAAACCTCCCCCTTTCTAATCCTGCTTTTTTCCCAGCAGATCGTTGATAAACTGTTGTGCCGTCCTGCCGGAGCGGCCGCCATGGTTCAGCTCCCATCGGCCCGCCTGCGCAAAAAGCTCCTCCTCCCTAAGCGTTATGGAATGCTGCTCCGCAAGCGCTTTTACAATCTGCAGATATTCTTTTTTGTCCGGTGCGCCAAAATAAATCTGCATACCAAATCTCGCTGCCAGAGAAAGCTTTTCCTGCACCGTATCGTTATTGTGCAGATCGTCGGAAAGCTCCGCCTTGTCTGAGAATTTTTCCCGAATCAGATGCCTGCGGTTAGAAGTCGCATAAATCAGGATATTATCCGGCTTTTTCTCAAGGCCTCCTTCAATCACGGCCTTTAAGTACTTGTATTCAATTTCAAAATCCTCAAAAGAAAGATCGTCCATATACAGGATAAATTTATACCCTCTGTCTTTGATCTGGGCAATCACATCATGCAGATCCTGAAACTGATGCTTATATACTTCAATAATACGCAGGCCTCTGTCATAATATTGATTCGCAATGGCCTTTATGCTGCTGGATTTGCCTGTTCCCGCATCTCCATATAACAGACAGTTATTCGCCTGCCTGCCGCTTACAAAAGCTTCCGTATTGTCTGTCAGCTTCTTTTTGGCAATTTCATAACCCACCAAATCCGCCAGCTTCACATGCGCAATATTGGAAATCGGGGCAATCACGATATCCGTTTCCCCATGCTCAATGCGGAACGCTTTATGCAGCCCAAATCTGCCTACGCCAAAATTACGGTAAAACCTGGTAATTATCTCCTGAAATTCTTCCGCTGTCTTTGCCTGCCCTAACTCGACGGCAAGCACACAAATCATATCCCGGATACGTCGGTTGAACATAGTTCCGGCTCCGGACATACATCTGTAATCCACAATAAAATCAATCTCCGGCGCAGCCATATCGCCCAGCTTCAACGCAGAAAGGTCAAAGGCAAACAATTTCCGAAAGATCCGGAAATCATGCAATGCGGCTTTCTGTAACGTCTCTCCCGCCGTCCCGCCGATTTCGCAGGCTTTACTATAGGCATTTTCATGATTGACCAAAAGAAACGCCAGAAAATTATGCCAGAGATTGCCCTCAAAACCATGACTTGCCGCAAGTTCTACCAGCTCATGCAGGCACTGATAATATAATCCTGTGTCTGTACCCTTTTTGCTGCTATCGCCCGCTTTTTCGGGTATAGTAGGTATTCCTTCTTCCAGCAAGCCAGTAAAATTCTCAAAAAGCCTTTCATATTCCAACTGTCTGTACAATATCAATTCTTCTGTAATTCCCATATCCGCTCCTTTTCATTTTGCAGCGCGGCATTCCCTGCCTGTATCTTTGCCGGAATAAGGAGGAAAAACGCAGCGCCAGCCGCAATGCTGTCCTGCAAATCTACAAATATTACTTATAAAACACCTATAACCGTTCAGGCAGCATCACAAATACTATGATTCATAGTTTCCAAGAATCTGCAAATCCACCGTTACATCTTCCAGCCCATTCAGCGCGTTTTGCACAGCTCCGTCTGTCAGATTTCCTTCGATATCAATAAAAAACCGGTACTCCCATGCTTTCCCCTGAATCGGCCTGGATTCGATTTTATTCATATTCAGGTTATTATAGATCAGATGGGAAAGGGTATAATACAGAGAACCGCTTTCATTGGCACGGGGGATCTCAAAACAAAGGCTGATCTTATTCGCAGTTTTCCGAAAAATCTTTTTACCGGTTACAATGATAAATTTGGTAAAATTGGACGTATTGTTCTGGATTCCTTCTGCCAGCGCTTTTAAATCGTACAGATCCGCCGTGATTTTAGCCGCAATTGCCGCTTTGTTTTTCTTGCGATCCTGCTGCACTTTTAATGCAGAACCCGCAGTATTCTTTGTGCTGTGCAATTCCCAGCCGCTGTGCTCTTTTAAATATCTGGAACACTGCATCAGAGCCTGTGGATGGGAATACACATCTGTAATATCTGAAAGCTCCGTGTCCTTTAGCCCAATCAGGCAGTGATCAATCTTAATAATCTGCTCCCCGATAATACAGGCGTCATATTCCGCCAGCAAATCAAAGTTCTCTGACACAATCCCCGCAGAGGAATTTTCAATCGGAAGCACAGCATAATCCGCTTTGCCACCGGTAATGGCTTCCATAGCCTCCCGCCAGGTATCTACATGATAGCTTTCGGTATCCGCTCCAAAAAACTCCTGCAGCGCCTGCTGGCTGTATGCACCCTCAACTCCCTGAAACACCACAGTTGCATTTCTGAAATCAAATTCTTCTACCGGAGTAAAGTCAAAAATCTTCTTACCCACCGAAAGCCGGTATTCCACCACTTCTTCCGTCAGCTGCATCCGCTTTCTGTTCAGAGCTATAATCTGTTCATCAATCGACGCTATATCTGCACGAATCTCCTGTATATCTCTCATATATCCCTCCACGTAAGACAAGTATTTAAGCTAAGATTTTATATCCCATATTCTTTCAAAAGTTTCTGGCAATAATCCTGGTTATTTTTTAACTGGGAAATATCGTCATATCTGCCGTCTTCCACTAATTTCTGAACCAATTCCAGCATCATTTCCTGCCCTTTTGCGATTCCTTTTTCGATTCCTTTTTCGATTCCTTTTTCGATTCCTTTTTCGATTCCTTTTTCGATATTTTCCTGATCCCGCATCAACAATGTCATATACTCATGCCTCCATTCCCTATTTTTCTTTGCCTGTTTTACTGCTTTCTCTAACTGCATGATAAAAGAATCCCCCGGCTCTTTACCAGCCACGTAATCTAAAAACGATTTTAACTCTTTACTGACATCGCTCATTTCACTTTCTGCATTTAAAAAAAGTTTCGTCGTACCGTCACCCAGAGTAATCCCGTTATCTTCCCGGCAAATATTTTCAAATGTATAAAGATGCCTTCCTTTGCCAAATAGATCAAAGGTACAAATAAAAATAATGTAACATGGATTTAATTTTTTATAATGTTCTCCTTTATCTATCATCTGCAAATCAATCATGCTTTGATAATATCTAGTCCTTTTGGGCAATTCTTTTGTATCAGTCACCTGCATTTCAATGTCGTATACGGTCTGCTTCTGATCCTGCACATAAACATCCAATCGTACGCTTTTTGCATCAATATCCGGCTTAATACTTTTTTGGAGCTGCGGATATTCTATATGGTCTATCTTTAAATCCGGAAGTATCCTATGCAGCAATTCTTTACAGAGTTCCGAATCCTGCATAACCTTACCAAATAGAAAATCATTGGAAATTCCAAGATCTTCCCAGTTGGTTTTCTGCCCTGTTGTACTCTTTTCTTCCACTTCTTTCTCCTTTTCGTTCTCTTTGCTATGCCAACCGCGTCTGTATACTATATATTTATATTATACACGCCTCTTACCTATAATACAACGCCTTTTGTCTGCCTGATTATATGGAATCTTCCCTGCCGGCTGCATTTTACGCCCATGTCAGTTTTTCACAACAAATATCCATGCGTTTGTCGTGGTAACGATCAAGATACCCTTGAAACTTCTGCCCATAAAAGTTATAATAAAGTTACTTAAACATAAACAGGAGGAGAAGAACTATATGAAAACCATACGACGAGTTCTGATTGTATGTATAATACTTATAATAGCTGCTGGCTGCGGAATCTATGCATATTTATCCACCAGAACGATTTTCAACGATACCTATGTCAACGGCAATACGCCCGGCAATCTTTACAATAACGGTGTTTTTTGTGAACATAACGGCACGATTTATTTCAGCAATCCCTCTGATAACCATTATCTCTATTCCATGGATCAGAACGGAGGCAATCTCAAAAAACTGTACAACGATATTGCGTCTTTTATCAATGCAGACGACAATTATGTATACTATGTCCGTAACAATCTTGGCGCAGATGAAGAATTTGCCTTTTTGCATGTTTACACCAACAGCCTGTGCCGTTATGATTTAAGAACCAACAAAGTGCATGTATTGGATACGGCGCCTTCCATCTATGCGTCACTGGTCGGTAATTATCTCTATTACATACACTATGATACGGAGACTTCTTCCACACTTTACCGCATCAAGATAGACGGCTCTGAAAAAGAACAGGTGGATACCAATCCTTACTTCACCTGCTCTGCCAACGGACAATACTTATATTATAACGGTTTAGAACAGGATCACAATATCTACCAGATGGATACGGCAACCGGCTCTGCCTACACGATTCTGCAGGGCAATTTCTGGATGCCGGCGGCGGATAACGATACCATCTACTTTTTAGACTGCGAACAAAATTACGCCCTCTGTAAATTGGGCCGCAATGATTCTGCGCCAGTCAAACTGAGCAGCGACCGGATGGAATGTTACAATGTCTATGGAGATACGATTTATTATCAGCGAAACAGCTCAAACGGCGATGCCGCTCTCTGCTGCATGAATACGGACGGCAGCAATGTACGCGTCATCGCAGAAGGCAATTATAAAAATATCAACGTAACCTCCCAATATGTATATTTCAGTGAAGCAGGCAATGAAGATACCGTTTATATGACACCTGTTGGCGGAATGGGAAGCGTTTCTGTATTTTTGCCTTAAATAACGGCTTTTTAAAAAGCGTACCACATTTGACAGTCTGTGGTACGCTTTTTTAATCTTTTGCTATAACTTTTTTTGTAGCATTAATTTTGTTGGCAGTAAAGCTTTCATTGATAAATCCCTTTTGGCCATTATCGCCACTCATTCTTACGATATATGGATATTTTCCTTTTTCAAAAACAGTTACTTTATTCGCATCAAATCTTTTTTTATATGTTTGTACAAAAAATAAATCCCCAAGCCGATATTCGCCCCACTTAACATGTTTCAGTTTTTCATTAAGTGAGGCATCTATTTTCCCAAGCAGTCATCCCCCATGTTCTGATTTTTAATCAGATTAGATACTTCCCAAGCAAGATAATCACTGACAGTTTTCTTGAAGTCATTGAGGGTTGGCTTGGTATCGATAGGCGCACGCTGATTCCAATCTGCGCCGTTTTCAGGATCAATCGTTCCCTCGTAATATTCTTTTTCAGTAAAAATATTTAATTTTAATTTGCCAAAACGCACATGATCGACAATTTCCTGATAGCGTTCTTTTGCTTTGTCGGTATCTTTTAGATTTTTGCTTGCCTTTTTTCGATTACTCCTTGTATATCCGTCGTTTGAAAAATCAATAAATTTTACAACGTCGTCTTTTTGGTGCCCTTCTCCCACACGGAACACATAAATATTTGTCTGGACGCTTGATTTGCCGATAAACAAGTCGATAGGCATTTTGATACTTGCCAAAAGCGTGCTGTGCTTTAATATTTTTTTGTTGTATTCTATCGCCTTGCCGCTGCCCGCTGAATTTTGAATGATAATTGCGGCATAGCCCTTATTCATCATGGAAAGCGCTTTTTCAACAAATATCATACCGTTTCCCTGCGCAGAATAAGGCGGATTCAGTACGAATGCATCTGCTGGGAACTTTTCATTTGTTTTGCCAAAACCATAATTTCCGTTAAAATCTTTCAGTGAATCCTTATTCAAAATATTAGAACTGCCATCACCCATTAAAATCATATTCAGAATAGCAAGCATATAAACGCTTGATATAATTTCAAGGCCAAGCAGTTGATTCGCTCTGATTTCCGCTGATTTTAATGCCAGTTCATCAGGGGACTTGATCGTATTTTTAGCGTCAATCAGCATTTCGTTCATTGCCGCAACAAGCAAACCGGCTGAACCTGTCGCAAAGTCCCAAACATAAGAATTTTTGTTCACTCTTGCAAGTTTTACAAGTAAAGTTGCCACATAGGATGGAGTTAAAACAACATCGTTGAGTTTGTCCTGCGAAAACCCAAGCCAACTGTACATTTCGTTAAAAAGTTTGCCTGTAAAATCTGTTGTCAATCCGATTTTATAATATATGCCCAAATCATCAACTATTTTTGTAAATACACGTTTCAGCTGGCTTTCACCGTTTTCTACTTTATTAATATTATCCGTAGTCAGTGTGTTTTGGAGCGTCCTGACAATCATATCACGCTTTTCCTGCGGCAAATTTTTCTCATTTAAAAACGCTATTATTTTTCGCAAGATAATATCGCCGTCACGGTTTCCATTTTCCGTTGATGATTTAAGCTCAGATTTTTCAAGAGCCGCAACCGTTCCGGGTACGCCGAGCGTTGCAATAATAGAGGCGGCGACAAGATAAACACGATCGCTTTCTCCGAGCCCTTTTTCATTCTGATAAATGTCATTATTTAATTTAACAAGACTTGCATTGATTTCTTGTTCACGCTTTTCTTTTAATTTTTCAATTTCTTCCTGTGTTAATTGCAGATTTTTAACTTTTTCGATAAATTCATCAAAATTTCCTTTTTTAAGAAAAGAGAAATCGGTGTAGTCGTCAACTTTTTGTCCAATACCGAAATTGCTTTTCGATACATAATACACGCCAATTTCAAATTCTAACTTGCCAGCATCATTTTTAAAACCAGTCATACCGATAGCGATGATATCTGTATAACTTGTATAATGTAAAAGCGCATTTGCATAGTGAACTGCACCGTTTACCGCATAGGAGTTTATGTTTTTGAAGTCAGGCTGATTCTTTGCCGTTTTGTTTGCAACCTTGCCTTCGTTGTCAAGTTTTATAAGTTTATCCTTATAGCCCTTATATTCAATAAGAATAGGATAGTTAATTGAATTTTTATCTTTCAGTAAGAGTTTGGCATCGGGTCTGTTTCCACCCGTACCACCGTTTTTTGAATAATAATCATTCAGCGCCTGATCTATTTCTGTACTTATTGATTCCTGTTCTAATTTGTAATCTAACTGATATGATTTAAGCCATCCGTTTGCCAAATCAGCAATGTTAGGTTCGACGGATTGTATTTTTGACATTTCCCTTTTCTCCTAAATGATATCCACTTTCCGTTGGAAGCAGAAATTCCAATTTTCTGTTACTTTGTACTAACAAACACCCAGAACAGGCAGATCGTAACAGTTCAGCCTTTCGCCTTCACTGTACTGAACTGTTACGGCAGCTCTCTGTTCTGAGTGTTTTTATCGTTCCGATTTTATACATTTTCCTACAGACATTACAATTTATGGTAAAAAAGAATAGTATCCCGATACTCTCCCGCCCCATCCAGAAATCCTCCCGGAACTTCCCCAATTTTCTGAAATCCCAGTTTCTGATAAAGGTGAACCGCACTGTCGTTTCCCTTCACTACAGCATTAAATATCAATAGCTTATAGTTCAGTTCCTTCGCTTTTTCCAAAGAATGGGAAACCAGCTGTTCCCCCACGTTCCGCCCTCTCAATTTCTTACTGACGGCATAGCTTGCATTCGCCTGATGACCGCATCTTCCCACATTATTCGGATGAAGAATATATAGTCCGGCTACCTTTCCATCCCATTTTGCAACAGCGGCAACATCCTGTTTTCCAAAAAAAGCTCTGGCTTCCTCTTCTGTAAGCGCTTTATCCTGTGGAAAAGCGTTACTCTCTGCTACCACCTCATTCCAGACTTCCATGATCTCTCTTAAGTCTGCTTCCTGATACTCTTCTATAACCACATCCATCGTATCTGTTCCTCCGTTATTATTCTCATGGCCGATGAAATCTGCCGTGAGTATTGCGCCAGCCGCAGCCGCGAAGCGGCAAAATTCCATTCCGGTATCTTAGCTATTATGTAAATTGTAACTCTGATAGGTACATGCAATATCACCCCTTCATTCTTGCCGTAAAATCTGCCATCGCCTCAGAAATTTTAATCTGCTGCGGACAGACTCTCTCACAGCTCCGGCAGCCAATGCAGGCAGAAGGCTTCTTTTCCTCCGGAACCGCCATCAATGCCATTGGCGCAATAAAACCGCCGCCTGTAAAAGCATGTTCATTATAAAGCCCCAGAAGGTAAGGAATATCAAGCCCTTTCGGACAATGGCTGACACAATAACGGCAGGAGGTACAGGGCAGCGTTCTGTTCAGCATTCCATCTGCAATTGAAAGCAGCGTGTCCATTTCTTCCGGAGCTAATGGTTTATCCTCTTCAAATGTCTGAATATTCTCTTTTAACTGTTCCAGATCCGACATTCCCGAAAGAACCATTGTCACACCAGGAAGTGCCTGTAAAAAGCGGAATGCCCATGCCGCCGTTTTCTCATCCGGCCGCAGAGCTTTTAGTTTTTCCGTATCCTTTTCAGACAGTTCTGCCAGACGACCGCCCCGAAGCGGCTCCATGACCCAGACGGGGATATGATACGAATCTAAAAGCTCTGCCTTCGCCTTTGCATCCTGGAACGTCCAGTCAATATAATTCAGCTGAATCTGGCAAAATTCCATATCCTTGCCATAGGCTTCCAGAAAACGCTTCATCACTTTGCAGCTTCCGTGTGCGGAAAATCCCAGATGCTTGATCCGTCCGTTTTTCTTTTGTTCCATCAAATATGCATAAATCCCATAAGATTCATCCAGATATGCGTCAATATTCATTTCACAGACATTGTGGAACAGATAAAAATCAAAAAAGTCCACACCGCATTTTTCCAGCTGTGTTTCAAAGATTTCCTGTACCTTGGGCATATTGGAAAGATCATATCCAGGGAACTTGGTCGCAAGATAATAGCTGTCACGGGGATATCTGCCAAGCGCCTTTCCTATCACCGTTTCCGAATTGCCGCTATGATACCCCCATGCCGTATCATAATAATTAATTCCATGCTCCATTGCATAAGAAACCATTTCCTCTGCAGCTGCAGCGTCAATCTGCGCGTCATCCCCATTTACTACCGGCAGGCGCATCGCACCCAGTCCAAGTGCAGATAATTGTAAATCCTGAAAATCCCGATAAATCATACCAAATCCTCCTTTTATCTTTTTTCTCTATTATAACGTAACATATTTCCACATTCAATCAAATATTGACATTCTGATATCCGATAATTAAAATATTGGTTACATTTTATACCCAATGCCAGCAGCTTAAGATATTTACTGCAAAATAGCGGGGATTGGCTGAGCGGCTGACATTGGGTCTAAAAACAGTATAGGAGTGATCAATATGAGAATTTTAGTCGTAGAAGATGCCGTGGATATGAACCGTCTGATTGTAAAAACGTTAACAAAAGCCGGTTACAGCGCAGACGGCTGTTTTGACGGTGAAGCGGTCTTTGATTATCTAAGAGGCGCGGAATATGATGCCATCCTTCTTGATGTTATGCTGCCAAAACTGGACGGATACGGTGTGCTGAAAAAGCTGCGGGAGCAGAAAACAGACATCCCGGTTATGCTGCTCACCGCCAAAGACGCCATTTCTGATCGCGTCAAAGGCCTGGATCTTGGCGCAGATGATTATCTGGTAAAGCCATTTTCTTTTGATGAATTACTGGCCAGAATCCGGGCTATGACCCGTAAACAGGCCGGAAGCCGCAGCAATTTATTTACGCTTGCGGATCTGACAGTGGATATCAGACAGCGAACTGCCTTCCGCGGCGGGGAAGAAATCTCCCTTCTGCCCAAAGAATTTACCATACTAGAATACATGATCCGCAACCAGGGAATGGTATTGTCAAGAGAACAACTGGAAAACCAGATCTGGAATTACGAATATTCCGGCAATTCCAACAATATCGATGTCTATATCAGCCATCTGCGAAAAAAAATTGACAGCGGGCATTCAATAAAACTGCTGCATACGATACGGGGTGTCGGATGGGCGCTGCGCCTAAAGGAAACCTAATGTGCTCTATTGAGGGAATAAAGAATCGGGAGAATAACTTATGAGAAATCTATCTGTAAAAATCAGAATTACTGCCTGGCTGACCCTGCTGACTGCGCTGCTGGCCGCACTGCTTTTATCATTTCTTCTGTCCATCAGTAACGCGGTCGTTTCCCAGTCTGCAGCCTCCCAGCTGTCCTATGCCCTTCGGGAAAATCTGACTCATGTAAACCTGGAAGACGGGAAACTGGAGCTCGAAGAAGAATTTCGCTTTTATCAGAGCGGCATATCAACCTTAATTTACAGCAAAAACAAAGCGCTGCTGGCCGGCCAGATTCCAGTATCGTATTCTGCGGAAGAACCCTTTGAAAACGGATTGATCCGGACAGTTTCTATGGATGAAGAAGAATATCTGGTACTTGATTTCTGGCTGCCGATTGGCTGGGAGGACGGCGTCTGGATTCGCGGCCTGTTGGAAGCCTCCCGGACGAAAGGCGCTGCCCACAGCCTCCTGGCTTCTGCAGTTATAGCGCTTCCTGCATTTGTAATCCTTGCAGCTTTCGGCAGCTACTGGATTATCCGAACATCCTTCCGTCCCCTTGTGTACATTACAAATGCGGCAGAATCCATCAATGAAGCAAAAGATTTATCGAGACGGATTTCCCTTGCCCCTGGCCGGGATGAATTTTCACGTCTGGCAGCCACTTTTGACGCGCTATTGGAACGCCTGGAACAGTTATTTGAAGCAGAAAAACAATTTACGGCCGATGCCTCCCATGAACTGCGCACGCCTGTCTCTATTATAAAAGGCGCCTGTGAATATGCGGAAAAATATGATGAAACTGAGCAGGAACATCGGGAAACCATTTCCATGATCTACCGGCAGGCAACAAAAATGTCCGATATTATCTCGCAGCTGTTGAGCCTGACCCGATTGGATCAGGAAACGGAAGAGCTGAATCTGGAGTCTGTCAATTTCGGAGAGCTGCTGAAAACCCTGTGCAAAGAACAATCCTGCGATCTTTCCCGTCTGACGCTAAACGCAGAAGAACATATCACCATTCCCGCCAATCCTGTACTTTTGTCACAGCTGGTTCAGAATCTAATAGAAAATGCATGGAAACATGGCAGAACAGACGGGCATATATGGGTGTCCCTTGTCCGGGAACATGGAGAAATTGTCTTGAAAGTCCAGGATGATGGAGACGGAATCCCCCAAAAAGAACAAGATAAAATCTGGCAGCGTTTTTATCAGACAGATCCCTCCCGGAGCAAAGGAACCGGCGCAGGGCTTGGCCTGCCAATGGTACAGCAGATTGCGCGGCTCCATGGAGGATATATGACTCTGGAAAGCACACCGGGCAAGGGAAGTATTTTTTCCTTTCATCTGCCTGAAAAAAATAAATAATTTCATGTTTATTTCACATTTATGGCATACCATAATCACAGAGCAGACAAATACATATAACAGAAAGGAGGCGCATCTGTGAAAAAAAACTATATGTTATGCGTAGCAGCTTTGACAGCTCTGCTTATCAGCGGCTGCGGAAACAGCAAAAGCAGAATCGAATATATCGGTGCAGAACAGGCAAAACAGCTGGCAATAAATGCCGCCGGGCTGACAACAGATACCGTCAGCTCACTTACTGCAGACCTGGACAGCCGTAATGGAACAGACTATTACCAGGTAGAATTTGCATCAGAGGAAGGGAATTATCAGTATGATATTGATGCCCTTACCGGCATTATCATTGATTCCAGGACGCCTGAGCCGGCCAAGGCTCCTGAGCCGGATTCTGCGCTGTCCGATTCCGGTTCCGCACTTACGGATTCCGGTTCCTCCCCGCCAGATTCCGCAGGCACATCCCAATCAGAAAAGATATCTGACGAACAGGCAAAATCTATTGCTTTGGCCCATGCAGGCCTCACCGCAGATCAGGTAACTTTTGCCAAAAGCCGGCTGGAGATTGAAGACGGGCTCGAAGTCTATGACATCGAATTCTATACTGCAGATCATACCGAATACGACTATGATATTGATGCCTATTCCGGTGAAGTTCTTAAGTATGACTATGATGCCGAAGATGTTTCCCCGCCAGCAGCTGCAGACAACAGCAGCATAATTACCGAAGAGAAGGCCAAAGAGCTTGCGCTGGCACAGGTTCCGGGAGCATCTATAGAACATATCCGGGAATTTAAAACAGATTACGAAGACGGCCATACCGAATATGAAGGAACCATCGTCTACAATGGCATGGAATATGAATTTGAAATCGATGCCTACAGCGGAGCCTTCCGCAGCTGGGAAACCGAACCCGTCGATTAAACACCGATTCCATGGAATACCTGATAAATTAAAAATAGGAGGGAAATGAATATGAAACAAAACAAAACACTAAGAAAAATCTTACTGGTTATATGCTGTATCTGCGCAGCCCTTCTGGTATGCCCAAACAGCGTATCCGCCGCCAAAATCAAAAATGAACGCCAGGCAATCAAACTGGCAAAAAAAGATGTACCAAATGCCGAAGTCATCGAAATTGACCGGGATTATGAAGATGGCGTACTGGTCTATGAAATCGAGCTGGTAAAAGGAAGTAAAAAATACAACATTACCTACCGTGCTTCCAATGGTAAAAAACTCGCTTATTCCTGGGAGAAAATGTATGTCAGCCCGAAACGCAGCAAAGCTATGATAAGTAAAAGCAAATGCAGAAGACTGGCCAAAAAGAAAGTCAAAAGCGGCACAATTTTAAGCCTTACCCGGAAAATCGATGATGGCGTCGATATTTATAAAGTAAAAATGAAATCCGGCAGCAAACAGTATACGCTGGAATACCATGCAAGAACTGGTTCCCTGATTGAATACGAATGGAAGCTGAAAACCTATTCCCATACAGGCAATACAGGAAAAGGCTATATCGGTGTGGAAAAGGCCAAAGCAATCGCGCTTGCAAAAGTTCCTGGAGCAACTGTAGTGAAAGCGGAATTTGACACTGATGACGGCGTTCCAATCTATGAAATAGAACTTGTAAAAGGGAACTATGAATATGATTTTGAAATCCATGCCAAAACAGGCGAAATCTTAAAGCAGGAAACCGACTGGAATGATTAAATCCCGGCATTGATATTGCAAAAACAGGCTGGCGCCATCCCTGGCTGCCAGCCTGTTTTTTCTATACTTCTAACAGCTCTAAAAGCTCCTCTCTGCTCAAACTGCCCAGTTTGCCGGCGTCCCCGCTGATTACCTGATCCGCCAGATGTTTCTTCATCTCCTGAAGCTTTTGGATTTTCTCTTCGATTGTATGTTTTGCAATCAGTTTATAGACTGTCACTTTTTTCTTCTGCCCGATACGATGCGCACGGTCTGTCGCCTGATTCTGGACCGCCAGATTCCACCAGGGATCGTAATGGATCACAACATCTGCCCCGGTAAGGTTTAACCCTACGCCGCCTGCCTTTAATGAAATCAGAAAAACCGGAACCTCACCCTCATTAAATTCTTTCACCAAAGCAAGCCGCTTCTCTTTTGAAGTGCTTCCGGTAATTGTATAATAGGAAATTCCCAGTGAATCCAGCTTTTTCTGCAGAATGTCCAGCATCGTTGTAAACTGGGAAAATACCAGCATTCTGTGGCCGCCGTCCATCGCGCTCTGGATCAGCTCCGCACAGGCTTCAAGCTTTGCGGCGTCTCCTTTGTAATTTTCAAAACACAGAGCAGGATCACAGCAGATCTGGCGCAGCTTTGTCAATTCCGCAAGGATCAGCATCTTATTTTTGTTAAACTCCTCCGCATTCTGGCGGGCAATATTTTCCCGCATATGTACTACCTGGCCGTCATACAGTTTTTGCTGTTCTCCGCTAAAACGTACATAACGGCATTCCTCCAGTTTCTCCGGCAAATCTTTTAAGACATCTTCCTTCAGCCTGCGCAAAATAAAAGGATTTACCATTTTTTGCAGCCGCGCTAATGCTGTCTCATCCCCGCTTTTTACAATCGGAGTTTCAATTTCCCGTTTAAATACATCATAACCATATAAAAACCCTGGCATCAGATAATCAAAAATGCTCCATAATTCACTTAACCGGTTCTCAATTGGCGTTCCGGTCAGTGCATACCGGATTCGGCTGTTTATAATTTTCACTGCTTTTGCCGCCGCCGTCGTATGATTTTTGATATATTGCGCTTCGTCAATAATTTCATAAGCGAACTGCTTTTCCTCATAGAAAAGAATATCCCGTTTCAGCAAATCATACGATGTAACCAGTACATCCGATTCCTGCCAGGCTTCGATTTTCTCCTGGCGCTCCTCCTGTGTTCCTGTAATCAGGGAAACATTAAGCTCCGGCGCAAATTTTTCAAATTCTTCCCCCCAGTTATAGACCAGGGAAGCCGGAGAAACCACAAGGGAAGTCCCTGCCGTTCCCTCCTGTTTCGCGGCTAACAACACTGCAATCACCTGCAGCGTTTTGCCAAGTCCCATATCATCGGCCAGGATTCCGCCAAACTGCCATGTTTCCAGTGTCCGCAGCCATTTATAGCCGTTTTTCTGGTACTTTCGCATTACAGTCGAGAGACTTTTAGGTTCTTCAAAGTCTGCGTCCTGTATGGTTTTAAAGCCTTTTACCACGTTCCTAAAATGGCTGTCCCTGTTACTGTAAACCCCCTCATGTTCCTCTAACATCTTGTCGAGATAAAGTGTCCGGTACATCGGAAGGTGCATCTTGCCTTTGACAAATTCTTTCGGCTTTACATGGGCGGCATCCATCAGCTCCGCCAGCATCTCCAGGGAAGAATCCTCCAAATTTACAAAAGAACCGTCTTTTAGCCGGTAATATTTCTTTTTCGTCCGATAACTGTTTAAAATATCCAGCAGTTCCTCTTTGGGAACATCTTCCGTTGCAATATCGAGTTCTAACAGACCCGCCGATACGGAAACGCCCACAGAAACTTTAACCGATTTTACCGCATGAAGACCAAGAAAACTTCTGGTACAGCGCACCTCGCCAAATTCCATCAGCTTGTCCGTGCCGTGTTCCATCACTTCATACACCAGATCCTCGTTGCCTCCGCAATGAAGCGCTTCCTTCTGCCAGTCAAGCTCCGGAAACAGCTGCTTGGTATAAAAGAGAATTTCCTCCTCTTTGGAAAAATCCCGGTAAATCTCTGGCTCACGAAAATCTTCTTCCCGAAGGATATCGAGTACGGAGCACTCCCGTTCCCCATAATGTGCGGAGATACTGCAGAACGCATTCTGTTCCTCCGCGTCAAGATAAAAGGTAAAACGCACCTTTGGCGGCAGATAGGAACGAAATTTCATCGGATCTGTTTCTGTCACTTTTACAATATCCTGCAGCTGAGGCAGAATCGTATAATAAAACTCAGACAGCCCGTTCCTGCCGATGGAAAAGGAAAATTTACCATCCTGTGCCAGATCTGCCAGCGGTTCAATCTGTTCCAGAAATGCTCCATCTACTTGATTCAGATGCGCATTGTCAATATAATATGCCGTATCCGTTCCCAAAAAAAGATCCGGAAGGCTGCCTTTTACCTGGATTCCATGAAATTCGCCGTCTTTTATCTGATCTTCCTCAGATATACGCATCGTCACTTTTGGATTGTTCTTCGCACAGGATAAGACCATTTTTTTCTTTTTCTGCCCGTCCTTATCCTCAAATTCAATCGTACCATCGCCCAGCTGCTTATAAAACTCATCCAGTCTCCAGCCAAAGAGATTCAGTTCACTGCCAACGCCGGATTTTTTATAACCATAATAATACCGGGACTCTTGCAGCCGCTGCTGAAACTCCTCCTCTTCCCGTACAATCTGGCTGATAAAATGAATCCAGCTTCTTCCCTCTTCGGTAAAATTCTCCGGGCTGTGGTTAATCTCCGTATTAGAACCATAGACTTCCGTAGCCGAATCCTTGACATTTCTGCAGAATTCATCCAGTTTTTTCACTACAAACAGTTTTTTCTCGCCGATTTTAAATGATAAAGAAAGCTTCCCTGATTTTCTGGTCAGGCGTGGCGTCAGCCGTAAGCTTTCTTTTTTCACCGCAGTGTCTGCCACTGCATGATTTGCCCGTTTCCACTGATAAAAATCAATCAGCTGTCCGCCTGATTCATCGGTTGCGTCGCCGATATTATGCGTACTTAAAAAATTTTCTAACTGCAGCAGCATTCCGGCTTTATAGGGACATTTCGTCTTCGTTTCATAATAGGAATAATAATCTCTCCGGCAAACCGAACAGCCGCAGTCGATGTGCATAATTTCATCACGGGAAAACAGCACACGAATCGGAAATTCTGTCCTGCCTTCTATTCCTGTGCCATCTGCCTGTCCCATAATCCTAACGTCATGTTGATTATAACCGGTTACAACCCGTTTCAGAAAGATTTTCCCCTGCTCATACAGCTTCTGCCCATCCGCAGCTGCTTTTTTCGTTACTCCTGCAGAATTTCTGATATGTGCGCCGTTAAAATAGTTATATTGTTCCAGCCTTACTATATTTTCACTGCTGCTTGGCTCTTTTGCAACATCCGGATCTTCCTCCCAGGACTCGCCAAGAAGACTGTAGTCTTCTTTTCGGCTGCTTATATTCCGCAGAAAGTTCTCTCTTCCCGGATGTTTTTTCGCCTCTTCCTGCTTCTTCTGCTCTTTCATGCGTTTTGCCTCTTCCTGCTTTCTCTGTTCTTCCAGACGTTTTGCTTCTTCCTGTTCTTTTTTTCGCTTTTCCTGCAGGCGCTTTGCCTCCTCCTGCTCCTTCTGCTTCTTTTCCGCACGTTTAGAAGCTTCCTCGGCTTTCTGCTTCCGAATCGCTTCTCTGCGGGCTTCTTCGGCCTGCCGCTTTTCCAGTTCCTTGCGGCGGGCTTCCTCTGCCTGCCGCCTCTGTTCTTCCTTTTGCCGTTCCCGCTCCGCTTTCCGCGCTTCTCTGGCCTGACGGCGCTTTTCCTGTTCTGCTGCCTTTGCTTCTTCGGCGGCTTTTGCTTCCCTGGCAGCTTGTTCTTCCTGGCGGAGCCGCTCTTCTTTGGCGGCTTTTGCCTCTCTGGCAGCTTTTTTTGCTTCCTGGCGTTCTCTTTTCTGACGGGCTGCTTTGGCCCGTTTTTCTTCTTCCGCCTTGCGGGCTTCTTCATCTAACCGCCGCCACTGTTCCATAAGCGCGGCTTCGGTCAGATCTTCTGTCTGTTTCTTTTTTTCTACCTCCGCCCTTGCTTCTATCGCATATAACACTGCTGCCATATGATCGCAGTTCTTGCCGCCTCTTGCCACCGGACAGATACAATTCATACGTCCCAGGCTGTTTTTATCCATCTTCACAGATACCTCAAACCGCTGCCGCCCAAGTACCGCCGCCTGATAAACGCCGTTATTCTCCTGCAGTCCGACAACCCGCCGGTTCAAATAGAATCCTCTTCCCCGTTCTAATGTACTTTGTTCAAATTTCTGCTTCCAGTCAATCATGATTGTTTCTCTAATCCTTTATATGTTTTCCATCTAAATTACACAGCTTCCATACAAAATCCGCCCTGCCTGAAGTTTTCCTACAACAGTTCAGATACCCAGATTCCCTGCTAAACTGTCCTGTGTTCCTTCAAAAAAGGCGGATTCCCATCTGCTTTACGCTACTGAATTTCTTTCGTCTGTTTTTTATACAGAACCAAATCAAAAACCGCTCTTAACAGCGAAAATAATGTTACAATAGCATATATCGCTATTACCTGACTATCCGACTTATGATAAATATTCAAACACATTACCACAATCCAACAGCATGTAATCAAAAACCATATCACAGAGCTAATCAAATTAACCTTTCTTCTTTTCATCCTCCAACCTCCATACTATATCTGCCGTATACTTCCCTCTATCCTATAATTCCCGCTGCTGACAAGACGAATCGCTCAGACAGCTAATACTCCCAATATTCTGCCCGCATACAGCAAAATAACGATATGAAACGCAAACATCGCCGGAATCCCCCAGGCAAACCTGGGCTTTTTCGTTTTATGCCGGAACAGACGCATGGCAAGCAGCCCGCCAAACGCGCCTCCTGCCGCGGCTGCTCCAAGCAACACAGACTCCCGGATTCTAAAACGATGCTGCACCGCCTTCCATTTATCCACCGCAAAAAGCAAAAACGCAATCAGATTGATTCCCAGCAGATAACATATAAGAAGTTCCATTACAGCAATGCCCCTGTCAGCTCAAAAACATCTGAAATTCCCTGCTGTTCCAGATAGTTCTGCATTCCGTCAAGAATCTCCTCTGTCACACAGGGGTTCCGGAAATTCGCTGTCCCAACGGAAACTGCGGACGCACCCGCTAACATCATCTCAATGGCATCCTCCGCAGTCATAATTCCGCCCATGCCGATAATCGGCAGGGACACTGCCTGGGCCGTCTGGTATACCATACGCACTGCGATCGGATGAATCGCAGGGCCGGACAATCCTCCGGTCTTGTTTGCCAGGGCAAACTGCCGCTTCCAGATATCAATCTTCATTCCGGTCAGCGTATTAATCAAAGAAAGCACATCCGCCCCGCCAGCCTCTGCAGCCCTTGCCATCTCCGTAATATCGGTTACATTGGGGCTAAGCTTCATAATAACAGGCTGTGCGGCATACTTTTTCACTTCTTTTGTAATCGCTTCCACGCTTTTGGGATTCTGTCCAAACGCAATACCGCCCTCTTTTACATTGGGGCAGGAAATATTGATTTCCAGCATATCCACAGGCTCCCCGGAAAGCCGCTCCACAACTTCACAGTAATCCTTTGCGCTTTTCCCGCAGACATTCACAATAATCTTCGTGTCATACTGTTTTAAAAAAGGAATATCCCGTTCCACAAACAGATCGATTCCCGGATTCTGCAGGCCAATCGCATTTAACATACCGCCGCAGACTTCTGACACACGGGGAACAGGATTCCCTTCCCAGGGAACATTCGCAACCCCTTTTGTCACAACTGCCCCCAATCGGTTTAAATCCACAAATTCTGAAAATTCTTCTCCGGAACCAAAGGTACCCGATGCTGTCATAACAGGATTTTTAAACTCCACGCCCGCAAGATTTACTCTCATATTCATCAGAACTCCACCTCATCGGCCCGGAACACGGGCCCTTCCTTACAAATTCTCTTATTGTTTACATTCGTATGGGCATCCCGTTCCTTTGACTGGCATACGCATCCCAGACAGGCACCGATTCCACATGCCATACGTTCTTCCAAAGATACATAACACTCGATCTGATTTAAAGAAGCATACAGTTTAATCGCCCGCAGCATAGGCAGCGGCCCGCAGGCATAAATCACATCCGCCTGCAGGGCATGTTCTGAAATCGCATCCAGCACATTTCCCTTCGTACCTGCGCTGCCATCTTCTGTAGCGATATAAACATCCCCGTATTGTCTAAATTCTTCATTTAAAAACAGGCTGTCCCGATATCCCAGGATCACCTTCTTCTCACAATTCAATTCCCTGGCCAGTTCTAACATCGGCGGAATACCGATTCCTCCTCCAATCAGAAATGCTGCTTTTTCCTGCAATGGGAATCCGTTTCCCAAAGGCCCAACCATATCCAGCTCCATTCCTGCCGCCATACGGGAAAACTCTTTTGTTCCCTTACCAGCCACACGGAACACCAGACGAACCGCCCCTTCTTTTTTATCTATCTCACATATACTGATGGGACGCGGCAAAAGCCGGCTCTCATCTTCGCTGTAAAGAGAAACAAACTGCCCCGCTGCTGCGGACGCTGCAATTTCTTCTGCATTAAGCCACATATCAAAAATGCCAGGAGAAATCTCCTCTTTTCGGATAATTCTTCCCCGTACTCTTCTTTTTTCTGCCATTATAATAACTGCTCCTTTACTTTCCTCTGTTCCCTTGCAGCGCTCCGTCAATATCTGCAATCATGTCTTCCACAGCCGCCCTCGAAGCCTCTGCAAAATTCTCTGCCCCATACTGCGCGTATTTCTCCTGCTTATATGCTGCAATAATCCCTCTCGAAGAATTTACGACTGCTCCAAGCCCATCGTCCTGGAAAAAATGCACCAAATCCGCGCCAGTTCCGCCCTGCGCGCCATAGCCTGGCACCAGAATAAAACTCTTTGGCATAATCTTTCGAAGCGCTTTTCCCATCTTGGGGTACGTAGCGCCTACAACCGCCCCGATATAGCTGTAAGAATCTCCCATATGGCTCTCGCCCCACTGGGCTACCTTTTCTCCCACCCATTCATAAAGAGGCCTTCCATCCACCAGACGATCCTGAAATTCCCCACTGGAAGGATTCGACGTCTTAACCAGAATAAAAATCCCCTTCTTCTCCTTTTTACAGACATCAATAAACGGCTGTATCCCGTCTGTTCCAAGATACGGGTTCACCGTCGCAAAATCTTCGTCAAATCCCGCATATTCTTTACTTCCTATTTTGACCTTTCCCAGATGCCCTGTTGCATAAGCTGCCGAAGTGGAACCAATGTCTCCCCGCTTTATATCTCCGATTACGATCAGATCTTTTTTATGGCAGTAATCCACCGTCTTCTGAAATACCTTAAGCCCTTCTATTCCAAACTGTTCATACATGGCAATCTGCGGTTTCACAGAAGGAATCAAATCATATACAGCATCAATAATCGCCTTATTGTACTGCCAGACCGCCTCCGCGGCGCCCTCTAACGTCTCTCCAAGCTCTCCGAACGCCTTTTGTAAGATATGCTCTGGTATATAGTCTAACATCGGGTCTAATCCCACACAAATCGGTGCATGGGTCTTTTTAATTTTATCCGTCAGTTTCTGAATCATCCTGTCCTCCTATTCCGCACTGTACACTACTTCGCCGGATACAATCGTAGTGATTACTTTTCCGGTGACTTTTCTGTTTTCAAAAGGTGTGTTTTTCGCTTTTCCCACAAAATCTTCTGTCTGAATCGTATAATTCTGATTGGGATCAAAAATCACAATATCCGCTATACTGCCTTCCTGCAGTGTGCCTTTTTCCGATCCGATCACCATAGCCGGATTATAACTCATCTTCTCCGCCATCTGCATAGGAGTCAGGTAATCTTTCAGCACAAGCTCAGAATACGTAAGCGCTGCCGCTGTTTCCAGCCCTACAATCCCAAAGGGCGCCTTTTTCATCGGCAATCCCTTTTCAATCGCCGTATGCGGCGCATGATCCGTCGCAATGACATCAATAATATCATTTTTCAGCCCTTCTTTGATTGCCTCTACATCTTTGGGGGAACGCAGCGGCGGGTTCATCTTATAATTCGCGTTATCTCCGGGAATGTCCTCATCTGATAATGTAAAGTGATGCGGGCAGGCTTCCGCCGTAATTTTCACACCGTTTTCCCGGGCATATTTTACCATCTGGACGCTTCCTCTGGTAGAACAATGACAAAGATGCAGATGTACGCCCGTGGCTGCTGCCAGCACAATATCCCGCGCCGCAATCACATCCTCTGCTTCATTGCTGATACCAGGCAGCCGCAGTTCCTGCGCACGTTTTCCGGCATTCATCACGCCGCCCTGCACCAGAGCTTTATCCTCGCAATGGGCAAACACCGGAATCCCCTCTTCTTTTGCTATCTGCATGGCTTTATGGTAAACAGCTGTATCCATAACCGATTTTCCGTCCTCCGAAATCGCGGGAATTCCAGCCTGTACCATCCTGTGGATATCCGCAAGCTTTTTGCCTTCCTGCCCCTCTGTCACCGCTCCAATCTGAAGAACCTGGATTGGGGCTAAATTTTTGGCTTTCTGATGTACA
>CAJUPF010000042.1 GCA_910588565.1 uncultured Lachnospiraceae bacterium | reverse complement strand
ACCTCCGTCCCCTTCTACGATCAGTGTTTCATAGGTATTGAAAAATCCCTTTCCATTACCACCGCAATCTGTTTCATCCGTTTTGAGAATTGTATCATTCTGTTTCACTGTTACTGCAGCCTGACGATTTCCTTTATACCAGCCTGACGGATCGTATACGCCTAAATACAATGTATAGCATCCTTCTTCCAGCCTGTCAAACTGATAAACAAGCGTTCTGTCTGTACTGCTGTTTATATAACGCAGCGTTTCGTAAATCGTTCCATCCGAATTACGCTGTGCCGTATTGCTGCCTACATATCCCCAGCCGCTTTCTGTACTGTATGCCTGATCAGAAGCTGATTTATTTTTTAATGTACCGCAGGTTTCCACTAACTGGTTATAAAGCGCCCGGTCTGTTTTTCCCTCTGTACCAGCATCCGCAAAGTACACCAGGTTCTCTGGAACCACTGTAACGTTTATCAATACTTCACTATTATCATGCTCTGCCAGAACACCGGTAATATTACATGTTTCAAAATATTTCTCTATGTCCCAATTCCATTCCACTGCTGCATTTTCAAATTTCTCTCCATTTATTGTGATATCAATTTGTTCCGGCAGATCTTCTGCTGATGTTATCACAGAAGGAATATCAGAATCAATTTCGATATAATCCCAGACATCAATATTCTCAAACCAGGAAAGGTTCCAGTCCGCCTCATTTTCTATCGTAATCGTATAATCCCGGTTAATTGTAATCGGAAGCCAAACATAGCCGGAATCCCAATGGGCGGAATCCGTATTCCCCTTGTCATCTGTCAGAGAATAATTCCATCGATCTCCCATATAAATAAATTTTCCCTTTGCAGCGTCTACCGGAATCACAGCTGTCGGCTGAGAAACAAATGTTGTACTGGAAGTGCCCTTACAGGGATCTCCCAGGGCTTCCCAGGGGCCGTAGATGTTCTTTGCACGGAAATATCTGGCAGCATTTGCCTTCCAGCCGCTGGTGCCGGAAGTAATCATATAATAATAGCCATGATATTTAAATACGGCCGGCGCTTCCCTGCTGGTATTGCTTCCCAGAACACGCGCTTCAAAAGCCTGTATCTTTGTGCCGTCTTCTAAGGTGATCATTTTCTGATTCCCTTCTGCAGCCGGGCCAGGCATCGTCGTAGAGCCATTGCCAAACGTTACTGTGCCGCCGTTTCCGCCCGCTGCCGGGCCGGTATAATCCGCGTTTAAAAGAGATACATACATATGCGCGTTTTCCTCACTGGAATAAATGGCATAGGCGTCTTTTACGCCGTCTTTATTGATATCCGTATCATCCACAAAGACATTCATATCTCTTGCCATACCCTTGCTGCTGTCATAATTGCCTTCTACATAATTCATCCGCTGGACATTGATTAATTTAAAAGGCCCGTATGGAGTGTCCGATACGGCAAATCCCATACCGGCTCGGGTATATCGGCTCGGAGAAGCGTTTTCTTTAAGGAACTTTACAATATTTTCATCTGACGGCCCATCCGCATGATAAATCAGTACATATTTCTGCGTCGTTTCATTGTACAGCATTTTTGGACGCTCTGCGATACAGTACCCGGAATACAGATACTTATATGCTTTTGCAAGATTGGCCTCATCATATGTTCCATCTTCTTTCTGATATGCTTTGACAAAATTCTTTGCCATATCAATATCATCCTGAGATACGCTTTCTGATGGCGCGGCCATCTTTGCCCAGTTTTTTAAATTTGCCAGGCCATCTGTATCCAGCTTAATGCCTTCTCCTGTGGAGTCAAGCTTCTCCGGCACAAGATCATGCGTATAAAGCGCCATTCCACGATCTGTCCAGTTGTATAAATCCGGCGACGTATAACAATGAATCCCATCGATAGGCCTTCCGTTACGGGTTTTATCTTCACCATACCAGATATAACCGCCCTCTGCCACGCCGTCTTCATTCAGATCCAGTGTATCCAGCCACTGCGCCTGTCCGCCATGCGCCTGAATATGCGCGCCGTTTGTATCCAGCCAATCCCTTACCGCCACATTTCCGGTTCCAAGCGTCCCATTGGCTGCCCCAGAAAAGGAGCTATATGGCTGATAGGGATTTTCATATACAATATCACCCTCTGCCACAGCCGTATCTGTTATCCTGATATTCCGGTAAAGGCCTTTTCCCATAAATCCGGTTCCATAACCGCCTCCAATATTTGCTGTAAAGTTCTCCATAGAACTCAGGGCAAACCCAACATTCACCTGATCCAATACCTTTTTGGTATCGATATATACGGTTACATTACCGTTTCCATCTGTTTCTTTATACGACAAAACCACTGACGTCCAGGTATCTGCTTTTGATGGATTCTGGTCAAACTGCCGGAACTGCTCATCCCCGTTATTGCTCTTATAACGCAGATAGCCATGCTGCGCAACGCAGAGATTCAGATAATTGTCTGCTTTTCCAACAGAAAAAGCTACATTTTTTCCATTGTTGTCATTATTGCTGGAAGCCGCTGCAATACGCTTCACATCCATAAATAACGTAAATTCGCTCTTTTGAAATACACTGCTGTCTTCAAATGCCGCTGATGCCGCACGTCCGCCACTGCCGCTCACCCAGCTTGCATTGATCTGTACTGCCTGGCCGCCCTCTCCGTCATCTGCCTGTTCCGCCTGACTCCCATACGTAAACACAAGCATGGTTTTTGCCTCTGCCAAAGCTGCCGCTCTCTCTGTTTCCTCTGCCAATACTCCAACCGGCATACTTCCCAAAAGCATCACCGCGCTAAGCGTAAAAGCCAGTATCTGCTTTTTAAATAGAGTCTTAATTCTCATACAAAAATCTCCTCCCATATAAGATATTCTCTATCTATTATGGCAGGAGATCGATTTTTTCTCCATAAATAAAGTTACCATTTCATGTTTTATTTCTGCTTCTTCACAGCAGTTCAGATATCGCGTTCTTCAATATCCTCTACAGGTTCTTTTAAACCTTCAATTACAATTCCATTTTTCTGCGCATAATCCCACAAAGCCGCATGGATTGCTTCTTCCGCAAGCAGGGAACAGTGGACTTTTACCGGTGGAAGCCCGTCTAAGGCTTCCATTACCGCCTTATTTGTAACCGAAAGCGCTTCCTGTACCGTTTTCCCGGTAACAAGCTCTGTTGCCATACTGCTAGTGGCAATAGCCGCTCCACAGCCGAAGGTTTTAAACCTGGCTTCTTTGATCACGCCGTTTTCATCAATATCCAGATACATCCGCATAATATCGCCGCATTTGGCATTTCCCACAGTTCCTATTCCTTTCGCATCTTCGATTTCACCCATATTTCTTGGATTCTGAAAATGCTCCATTACTTTTTCACTATACATCCTATTTCCTCCTATCTTCCCGTTTGATGTAATCTTCATATAACGGCGACATATTACGCAGCCGCTCAACAATTTTTTTCAATTCGTCCACGACAAAATCCAGTTCTTCTTTTGTAGTGTCCTGCGATAATGTCAGGCGCAGGGAGCCGTGGGCGATTTCATGCGGCCTTCCAATGGCAAGCAGCACATGGGACGGGTCTAAGGAACCTGACGTACACGCAGAACCGCTGGAAGCGCAGATCCCCAGGATATCCAATAAAATCAGCATGGATTCCCCTTCAATAAACCGGAAGCAGAAATTCACATTGTTGGGTAGCCGCTTTGAGCGGTGGCCGTTTAATACCGAAAAAGGAATTTCCCGCTCGATCCGTTCTATGAGATAATCCCTTAACCTGCTTTCGCTTTCTATCGTCTGCGCCATCTTCTGTTCTGCCAGTTTTGCCGCAGCCGCAAAGCCTGCGATCCCCGGAACATTATGCGTTCCGGCCCGCTTTCCGCGTTCCTGTGCGCCGCCATGGATAAAAGAAGCAATCTTTACCGTTTTCGGATATATAAAAAACCGATTCCTTTGGGGCCATAAATTTTATGGGCGCTGGCGCTGAGCAGATCGATTTGCATTTCTTCCACATTGAGCGGAATATGCCCAAACGCCTGCACTGCGTCTGTATGGAAAAAAACGCCCCGCTCTCTTGCAATTTTCCCAATCTCTGCGACAGGCTGAATCGTTCCGATTTCATTGTTGGCAGCCATAATCGATATCAGTATCGTTTCCGGCCGGATGGCTTTCCTTAATTGTTCCAAATCAATTATCCCATCTTCATCCACGTCCAGATACGTCACTTCATATCCATGTTGTTCCAGATATTCGCAGGTATGCAGAATGGCATGATGCTCAATCTTAGACGTAATCAAATGATTGCCTTTCTTCCGGTAAGCCTCCGCCGCTGCCTTAAGCGCCCAGTTGTCCGACTCGCTTCCGCCCCCGGTAAAATATAGTTCCTCCGGGTTTGCTCCAATCATCGCAGCAAGCGCTTCCCTTGACTCTTCGATTTTTTGGCTGCTCCTCTGCGCAAAGCGGTAGATGCTGGAAGGATTGCCGTAAAATTCAGTAACCCAGGGTTCCATTTCTTTCAAAACTTCCGGCGCAGGTTTTGTTGTCGCTGCATTGTCCAGATATATGATGCGATCCATGATATAACTCCTTTCATCCAACCGTATTCTATATAATCATATATATCATATATATTTAATATGAAAAATGTTTTTAAAACAAGGTCCGCTATATCATACGCAGACCTTGTACTATTTTCATTCTTTTGACAGCTTAACACGTATTTCCCAGTATGTCAATTGGTTTTTGATGTTAATGTGACAGGAATTTCTTTTTCGATATAAGCTCCACTATTGGCAATCTGGACAGTAACCGTTACTGTATCGCCTACTTTGTATTCACCAATATACCGCTTCAGCTCTTCCATAGTTGTAATTTCATTATCTTCCACTTTTGTAATAATATTACCGGTTACAATTCCTGCTATCTGAGCGCCGCTGCCTTCGATAACCTGCGCTACATAGACGCCGCCCGGCATCTGGTACTGGCTGGACACTTCATCCGTGACATCCACACCATAGATACCAATATAAGGCGTTCCTGTAACTGTGGTTTCTCCGTTCGCAATCAAATCCTCTAAAATCGGCTGTGCGGTTGAAATCGGAATTGCAAATCCCATGCCCTCTACTTCAGTATCTGCATATTTGGAAGAGTTAATGCCGATCAGTTTTCCTTCCGCATTCAGTAACGCGCCGCCGCTGTTGCCAGGGTTGATTGCCGCATCTGTCTGAATCAGGCGGCTGATAACTGCCTCTCCGGTGCTTTCATTCTGGAACGTCACTTCTTTGCCCAACGCGCTGATTACGCCAGTAGTCACAGATTGTCCATAACCAAGCGCATTGCCGATTGCAATTGCAGGTTCTCCTACAGAAAGCTCATCCGAATTGCCTATAGATGCTACTTTTACTGTATTTAAAGTTTCTTCTGTTAAATCGGATAATGCCACCTGTATCACTGCCAGGTCATCCGACGGGTCTGTTCCCCGTATCGTAGCGGGCGCTGTGCTGCCATCGGAAAACTGTACTGTCAGGGCATCTGTCTGTTCCACTACATGATTGTTGGTGGCAATATACAGATATTCCTCATTTTGATTAACAACAACACCAGAACCGCTGCTTTCACTCTCAATCGTCTGTCCTTGTCCGAAAAAGCTTCTGATCTCCTGTTGTGTCATTCCGGTGATTGCCACAACAGAAGGCATCGCTTCTTCTACAATATTGGAAATGTCCTTTGAAATAACATTGGTTACTGTGCTTGTAGGCTGAATTTGCATCGTATCCCTGCTGCTTTCTGCCTCCAATGCGGTTGTATCTGCTCCTGAAAAATGACTTCCCAGGAAATAATTCACGCCGGAAAACGCGGTGCCTCCAACTACTCCAAATACCAATGCCAGTGCGGCACATTTTGTAATTTTACTGAAAAAACCATGTTTACTCATAATAATGACTCCTTTCGTTTATGCTGTAGCAGTTCCGATGCCTGCCGGCTTTGCTTTTGGGTATTGTCAGTGCAGCCTGGCTGAACCGTTACGTTTCACTTTCCTTTGTCTTTGTTTTGTTTACATGGAGTAGTTTACTGCTAATTTATGTTCTGTTTTTGATGAAAATATGAAAAAAATATGTTTTTGTGTTTATCTGCCCCGCCTTACCCCCTGCAAAAAACATCAGTCAAATAACAGCAGTTGTTTCACCGTCTTTACATAATGCTCCGCCACTTGTTCATCAAACGGAATCACTCTCGACCATATTCTAACAGGCTGATCCATCTTTTTTTGGCTCTGTGATGGAGCTTTGTAAAAAACTCCTGATAAAGCTGAGCAGTTCATTCCAATATCCGTTCACATATGCTTCCTGCATGTTTCAAAGAAAAGGAATACTCCCCACAAACGCTTTCATTGTGTCTGCATCAAGTTTTTCTGCGGTGGATATAAGCTCCGCAGACGCTCTCCATTGCCGCGTCTTCTTTGTCATTGCCCACTGCCAGCACATCTTCCGGCGAAATCCCAATCCATTCGCAAACTTCTTCCACTGCCGTGCCCTTGTTCCTCTTTTTATCAACAATTTGCAGGCAGTTATCTTCGGTAAAAAAACGGCAGCCTGACGGTTCCAGCAGTTCTGCTATTCTGCTGCATTCCCTGTTATTCCAGGTTCCATACCGCCGTTTTATCAGCGTCACTTTATATATCATACCATGTTTTCTGTAAATCTGAATCCTTGCTTTTGCCTCTTCTGCAAATCGTGCAATTTCAGATAAACTGCGAATCTCCGCCGGATATACCTTTTCGCTGCCGAATAGCGCGCATTCCAAAGCGTCAGAACTCTCGTCCTTTTTCCGGTAACATAATGCAGAAATTTCCCCGCCGGAACTCTCCGTCTGTTTGTTCAGATACAGATAAGCCCCTGATGCAAAAATACCGCCGGAAAACAAATCCAGATTCTTTTTCAGCCTTCTCCTTACTTCTATCTCTGGCAGTGACGTAGCCAGAAAAACCGGACAGATGCGTTTTAACGCCTTCAGTGTTCCACAGATTTGCTCAGAAATCCCCTTTTTATCCCCTTTTGGCGTTAATGTTCCGTCCAAATCCAGAAAAACTGCCCGAAATCGCTTTGGGATCCGAAACACAGGATAACTGCCAAACACATGCTTTAGGTCAAAATCAGCCCTTCCTCCATAAGCAAGATAACAGGAACAGCTTTTCTGGCTGCAGCGTGGCTCAAACAATTTACTTCCCCCGTCGTCATACCAGTTCACAGATGTTCTTCTGCTTATATTGCAGGTACGGATCGTTCCGTCAGCCTCGACAAAGCATCTGTCCTGGCACATTGTTACGTCCGCAGCGGGTTTCTGTAATTCATATTCAAAAAAAGGGTCCAGTTCCAAAAACGCTCTGATTTCATCAAACGAATAATTTCTCCGCAGCCCGTCCATCCTGTTAATCCAGAAATAAATATCTTTGGAAAGTTTTTCCCGCAGCTTTCTTAACAGCGGTATATTCTCCGGAACACCAACAGCTCCCACACACAGCCGGATATGATGCGCAGCCAGTTTATGGCACTTTGAAACAAACGTATCTGCATCTGTCATCTCCGGATGAAAGGTTGCCCAGATACAGAGTTTTTCCCTCTTTCCTCCACAAAAGTCAAAATATGCAATACAGTTATCCACATTATTTGAAGAACGCGCAGCAAACCGGGAGAGTTCCGGCAATACGAACGAAACACTCAGGTTCGTCTGCATCCCTACCCGGTCGATTTCAGAAAGGCCTGACAAATGCGCCAGGCCTTCCCAATACCAGCTATGTATGGAAGCTTCCCCATAGGGCGTAACAAACACAGCTCCAATTGAATATTCTTCCGCTCTTTTTTCCACACTCTTACAAAACCGCTGAAAGTTCTGCCTGTCCTGCTCCAGCTCTTGCTTTAAAGGTTTATGTTTGGAAAACGGACAATACGAACAGTTATAATTGCAGCTTTTCAGGTTTCCCCTGTAAAGAATTGTTTTTTTGCCCATGCACACTCTCCCATTCCAGCATTTTTCTTCTGATATCCTCTGAAATCAGCTGAGGGCCGATAAAATCAGAAAGCCCAAGACCTTCTTCGGTTAGTCCGATAAATTCCGTATTTTCTTTTAGCCAGCCCTGTCCAATCCACGTTGTGATAACCGGAAAGTCCTCTGTTACCTCAGATGCAAAAGCCGTCCGATAGGCCTGTTTTGAAATTCCGGGCAGTATCAGCAAATGCTTGATCACATACCTCCGCTTTAATTCCGCATCGGAAAGCAATATTCCATGTGCTGCTGAAAGGAAATCTGCGGTCTTTTGATAATTTTCCAGCTCTCCAAACGCCGCCTGCCTTGTAGTCTGATACGGTGTGCAGGTATGCAGCCTTCCCAGATAGCTCCTTCCCCCACAGCCAAGGGACAGTGCGCCCGTAAATCCGCACTCACTGAATTCTTCCTGCAAAGCCTCTGTATTATTTTTCAAAAAACGCCGCATAGAAACCTGCTTATAACCATTTTCTTTCAAAAACGCTGTCCCGCATTGATACAGCATGTATGTGTGATCCGATTTCAGCCGCGCATCCTGATGTTCCCGTTCCAGTGTCACACCGTGCTTGATATACAGCGGATAGAGAAACAGTTCATCCGGTGAAAAAGACACCGCCCGTTTCAGGGAAGCAAGCAGCGTTTCCTCTGTCTGTCCCGGCAGTCCGTAAATAAAATCAAAATTCACACAGTCAAATCCCATATCTGTTAATACCCCTGCCGCTGTATCTGCATGTGAACTGTTATGATTTCTTTTCAGCCAGACAAGTTCTGTGTCGCAAAAACTCTGAATCCCCATACTGACCCTTGTCACGTCAAGCTGTCTGAGCAGTCTGGCTTTCTTTTGGCTTGTCTGATTTGGCGCCGTTTCTATGATTATTTTTGTGTCCTCAGACAGCGGCATAGAACCACGGACAGCTTCAAATACCCGGATAAGCTGCTCTTCTTCCAATAACAGAGGCGTCCCGCCGCCGATGGTAAAATCTCCAAACCCACAATCCTCTGGCAGAATCTCCCTATACTGCCGGATTTGACGCAGCACAGCGTCAAGATAGCTATCTGTCTGACGCTTGTTACAGCCTGTTACGGAAAACAGATTACAGTAACCGCATTTACTCTCACAAAACGGAATATGCAGATATAAACTGTGCCCTTTTCCGCCAAGGCTGCCGCTGTAATCCCTTAAATCCACATTCTGTAACGGCCGGTACGCTGTTTTATGCGGATAACTGTACATATATTGGATATATCTGTCCATTCAGGCCTCCTTGCCATTATAAAAAGAAGTGTTTATACGGCACAGTTCCTACCACAGGATGATTCACTCTGTGAAATACGTACCCGTCTTCGCCATAACAGGTACCGTGATCCGAAAAACAAATGACAAACGTTTTACCCCGTTTGCTTTTCCAGAACTCAAACAGCCTTCCCAGCTGGCCGTCTGCATAACGCAAAGCTGCCCTGTGCGATTCAAGGCTGTCATAGTTTCCATTCTTGCTGCCAGATATCATGCGTGTTCCGGCAGGTATCAAGGGATCTCCGGAAGGGGACTTCCGATCCAGGTAAAAATAATTGGGATAATGAATGCAGGATATATTCAGATAGAGAAAAATTTTTCTGTTATCCGTATTCTGCTCCAGTTTTTTTATAATAAAATCCACCTGATTTTTGGCGCTTTCTTTTGCCATAGGAGAAAAAGACGGATTCCAGCAGCTTTTTTCAAAAAAAGACGGAAATACGTTTCCAAGCGCGGAACGCTTATCAAAAAAAGCCACGCCGCCAATGCACCAGGTATCATATCCGTCTTTATGCAGTCCTTCCACAAGATTGTCTGTTTCAAATCCATATCCTCCCTTTGGAATTTTCCTTCCCATTCCAATGTCTTTTGGGAAAAAAAGTTTTTCCTGGCCCGCAATACTTTCGGCCTTTGCCTTAGACGGAAGAAACCCCGCGAAAATGGCATGATGCGAAGGATAGGTAAAGTTTCCGGGTGCATGACGTTTCTCCCATGCGCCGTACCGGTTTAAAACAGGCGTGCCGCCGCTCTCTTCTTCTGCAATCGCGGCATCATACCGCAGAGTATCCAGGCACACAAAGAGAATATCGCAAGTTCCTACAATTTCTGACATATCAACAGAGCATTCCGTCTGATTCACACTTGATTGAAACGCCGCAAACGGTACCTTATCTGACATTTCGATTCCATCCTCCCATTTACTTCATCACTATCCAATCTGCCGTAACATTTCCCGCATTAATTCCACCTGACGCCTGTATATTCTGTTTTCCCCGTAAACATCTCTGTGAAGCAAATCCCCCTGGGCGTTCAGTTCTATAATATAGGGCTGCCCGCTTCCTTGTTCTAAAAGAACGTCCATACCAATACCATGCAGCCGGGGATAACAGTTTGCCGCCTGGATACAAAGCTCTGTAATTCGTTCCTCTGTTTCGTCCAGATGCAGGGCTTCAAACTCCATAGAATGGTTATTCAGCTGCAAATTGGTAATCGGCCCCTTTGAAAGCCGGGGCAGGATGTAATCAATCTGTCCGTCCTGGACAATGACGCGAAGATCATAGCAGTACTTCTGAAACGTCGATTTTGGATACCATTTTTCCACAACACAGTCCAGCTTCAGCAGATGATCCAGATACGCCTCCGCATCCGCTCCTTCCAGCCGGTACATCTGCTTTGTATTGACCAGCCCGCCTTGTTCGAGCGCTGCGCAGGTATAAAGGGCAATCCTGCCATTCGTCGGTAATAAAGAGGCGCGCAACGCCGTTACGCCGGCTGCTCCGGAACCTTTTACGGGTTTTAAAAACACCTGATGAAGCCGGTTTTCCCTCAGAAAGCCAAACAGCTCTTCCCTGCCGGAAAATCTTTCCTCATACATTTCAGTTACTGTAACGCCAGCCAAAGCCAGCCGCTTTTTGCATCTTTGTTTGTCCAGCAGCTCAGCAATATCCAGCGGATGATTCCAAAATGCGCCCGCCTTCAGACGGGAAAGAGCCAAAAGCCCTTCCTCGTACTGTTTTGTCAGCGCATCCAGTTCGTTCAGGCGGCAGCTGTTCCATTCGGGCGCGTCTATTTTTACCACGCATCGTTTTAGGTCTTCCTTCTGTTCTATACACCGAATATCTTTCCAGTCATAAAAAGAACAGCAAATTCCCGCCTCTCTGGCAGCTTGTTCAAAGTACTGCTTTCTCTTCCCATGATCCGAGCCAATTAAAATAATCCGGGAAGAACCTTTGCCGTCCTTCTGAACGCATACGTTGTGCGGTAAAATTGAGGAACTCTTAGTTATTCCGTCAGCATCGCGGTGAGCCATAATTCTCCTTTCCATCGTTCCGCTTTTTCCTGCTCGGATACATCTGTCTCAATTGGCAGCGCTTCTATTCTTTTCATGACTTCATCCGATAAAAAGTGATAATGCACGTCCAGCTTTTTTATATTCGGAAGCGCGGGAAGCTTATTCAAAAGCAGTTCCCCGCCTTTATCTGTCAGTGTTCCATTGGATAAATCCAGCGTTGTAATCTGGCTGATGTATTTGCTTTCCAGTACAACAGCCGTCAGCTCATCCTGAATTTCACTGTCCGTAATTCCAAGATAGCGAAGCTTTGGAAAATCAGAATTGGCAAGCAGCTGTGCAATGGTATCTGCATTTCCGTCAAAACCGTAATTCTCAACCCCAATATAAAGAAGCAGTTTTTTCAGATTCGGCAGCTTTGCCTGCTCAATTTCTTTGATGACATCTGTTCCAAGCCCGCCGCAGATGATTGTCAGTGATTCCAGGTTCTCATGTTCGATGCTGCCCAATCTCAACTCCATGCTGCCTTTAATGGTCAGTTCCTTCAGCTGAGGCATGGCCTTCCAGAGGCGGCTGTAATCTCCCTGCATAATCCAGGAAACTTCACAGACTTCATAATCCATATCCCCGATAAAGAGCTTTGTAATATGGCTGAACTTGTCCGGTTTTTCTGCAACAGCGTCTAAAATCGCCTGGCAGTCGTCTTCATATTCACCGCCCCAGCCACCGATAATCAGTTCCTGAAGCTCTGCAAATTCCGGATCGGATAAAATCTCCTCCACCATAGTTTCTGCGTTCTTTCCATCTTCATAATCATCATAATCGTATGCATATGTTTTACTTTTACCCATAATGATAATCCTTCCTTTCCTGATTCTTTTAATAATTGCCGGGCGCCTTCTGTATTATTTTCAAACAGCAGACCTTAAACCTGCAGTTTCACTGTAACAAAATCTGCTGCTTTGCAAAGAGCAGCTCTTTTAACTTATCATCTGTTCCATACTTCATCGTATAATCATAAGCCAATCGGTTCCCCAGCGCACGCCGAAGAGTCTGCTGATCTATTTTATCTATCAGTTCCGCCCAGCTTATCTTACTGCTCTGGTTGATTTGTTTCAACAGCAGTGTATCACGCCGTTTCCGCTCTGCATCCTTTGCCGGATATCCCATGCCAAATGGCCCGTCGAATAGCTTTTCTATTGTGCATTGGAGATTTACTTCCGCTGCCCATCCAAAATTTAACCCCAGAGGCAGTGACACTGCATTCCCGTCATTAATCCTTTCAAACAGAAATGCATCCTGCGGTGTGGGCGCATAGCCGCACAAAACTCCCGGCAAACTGTTGCAGGCAAGCATCATCCCCTGTCCGGAGGAACATCCGGTCACAATAAAATCAATTGCCCCGGCAGAAAGCAGAAAACTGATATTTATCGCAGTTTCAATATAGGAAATCTCTTCCGGCAATCCACTGGAAACTCCTCTTCCTTCCCCAAATACGCCAAAATTAATCACTTCATGGCCATACCTGCCAACCGCATGTTTCACCGTATCGTACAACAGCTGATTTTTATCTCTCTGCGATGCTGCCTGGATAATTCCAATTTTCATACCCTTTTTTCCCTTCATATATCACATACGCCAGCGTATAGCAGGCCATAATTCCCGAAACAATCGGTGCAATCTTCCCAAGCATCCCCAGATCCTCTGCAAAATATTGCCCGAAAACATACACCAGCGGAATCCGAAGGAGTAAAGCTCCCGCACTGCAGCTGACCATCGTCCACACCGTTTTCTGCTTTCCGTTTAAATAACCATTCAGGCAGAATACCATTGCCACCATCATATAATCATAACTGCAGGAGAGGAAAAATGGCACGCCTGCAGCAATGACATTAGAATCATGGGTAAATACCCCAAGCATAGACTGCGGGTTCCACTGTGCCCAGATCCAGAACAGAACGGAAACAAAAAGGGCAAAGCCCATCCCGTACCACAGGGATTTCCTTGCCCGTTCCGGCTTTCTGGCTCCGATATTCTGTGCGGTAATTGCAGAAAGCGCATTTGCCATAGAAGTTGCTGAAAGCATTGCAAATACATCATATTTACTTCCAATTCCAACCACTGACGCAGCATAGACGCCGCAGCGGTTCATCACAGTCATCAGATAGAGAAAGGAAATCCGCACCATCAGCTCCTGAAAAGAAATCGGAATTCCGATACAGGCCAGTTTTTTCACCAGATGCGGCACAGGGCGGAAACTCTTTAACCGGAAATCAAAAATAAAGTCCTTCTTTTTCAGATACACTATCGCAGTCCCCATACTGACAGCCTGGGAAATCACAGTTGCCAGAGCCGTTCCGGCTACATTTAAATCCAGCACGGCCACGAACAGGACATCTAAAATAATGTTCAGTATACATGCGATTCCGATAAAAATCATCGGACGTGCGGAGTCCCCATAGCCGCGGAGAATTGCACTGACCGCATTATAACCGCAAATAAAAATATTCCCCAACAGGCAGATTGCCACATACTGCATCGTAAGGGAAAACGACTCCTCCGGCGTATCCAGAAGAAGCAATAACTGACGTTCAAACGCCAGCATCACTACAGTCAAAAACAGGGCGGCCAGGGCAAACACAAAAAGTGTTGTCCCGATCACCTGTTTTACTGTCTCAAATTCCCTGCTTCCCGTATACTGCCCAATTAAAATAGTACTGCCTAACGTCAGCCCTGTCACAAGGCTTGTAATAATCTGCGTCACCTGTGTCCCGGTAGATACTGCCGCCACACTTTCAGCGGTACAGTATCTGCCTACTACAAATAAATCCACTGCGCCATACAAGGACTGCAGGATATTGGCAATTAAAAACGGGACAGCAAAAAGCAGTAATGTTTTTAAAATATTTCCTTCCGTAAGGCTGTATTCCTTCTGCATTATGCTTTTTTCGCCTTACTGAACTTGCCGTATATACGCTTTTTCTTAGAATCTGTTACATAAGCCCGTATTTTGTAATAATATTTCTTTCCGGCTTTATATGTGACATTAGCTTTTGAAGTTTTTCCCTTCTTGATGGTTTTCAGAAGCTTGTAATTGCTGTTCTTTTTGGTACTGCGGTAAATCTGGTAGCCTTTTGCGCCGCTGACTTTTTTCCAGGAAAGCTTCACTTTAGAACCGCTGACTTTCGCGGAAAAGCTTTTTACCTGATTTGGGGACAGCGTTATTTTCACGGAAGCGCTGTATGTTCCATATACTTTACTTCCATCCGCCGCCAGTTTATACGCACGCATCCTAAACTTATGTGTGGTAGCATAGGAATATTTTTTGGAAAAAGCCGTCACCTTGCTGTTGGTAACGGTCTTCACCGCCTTGTACTTTTTCGTCTTACTGTTATATTCCTCAATCACATAACCGTCCGCCCCGCTGATTTTCTTCCATTTAAACATCACATAGGTATAGTTTTTTCTGGAAAGCTTTAATACCGGCTTTGCGGCTGGAGCCTGCACCTGAGTTCCCGAAGACGATGGCGGATTTACCGATGGGGGCTTTGTATCAGAACCGCTGCTCTTTGTAAATTCCACTACTGCGGGCTGCTCCTGTTCCATGGAAACCGTAACTTCCGAAAGGCCGCTGGCGTCCGCATATTTCAGATTGGTATCGGCAAATTCTACCTTCAGGCGGTATTCTTTGCTGGTGGGCTTTAATGATACGCTCCCAATCTTCGCCGTTTCACTGTCCGCAAAGATTTTCTGGTCTTTTTTCCCGGAAAGGATCAGATCCATCAGATAGCTGCCATCCGCCTGTTTGGTGACAGCTGCATCCTGTACCATGCTTTTGATGGAGCTGTCGAATTGAAACGCCGGCGTATCCATACTGCCGCTTTCAGCCCAAACACGGAGCTGAAAACGCAGGGAAGTAATCGTTTCTGTCTTTCCTTCCGGTATCTGAAGTGACACGGTTACATTATTTTGTTCTGCTGTAAGCCCTGCCTGCACTGCCGTCGGCGATACCAACGGCAGAATCGCAAAAAGCAGGAAGCACAGCGCAATATATTTCATCCAGTTTTTCATCAATACGAAACCTCCTATTCCTCTGAATGACTGTCTTTCAGAGTGATCTCCGGAATCGTATCCGGAATAGAAATCACCTGTGTATCGCTGACAATACGCTCGCCTTCTAAGGTCAGGGCATTATCCACGCGGTATAATTCACCCCGTACACCGCTAATGTTCTTCAACGAAGCAAGATCCAACTGATCCGGTTCCACATAATATACCCAGGTTCCGTCTGAGGTCTCACCCAGATTTCCATCTTTAGGCACATCGGCAAAAATCACCTGTTTTGCGATGACTTCATCGCCTTTTGCACCAATGACATTACCCTCCGTATCGTATAAGATCACCATATTGTAAGCCGGGTTACCTTTATAGGTTCCTGTAAAAATCAAAGATCCTGCCGGAATTACATCTGCATTCTCTGTTCCATAACTGTAATCTTCCTTCAATATGCCAATCGCAGGCTTCCCGTCCGAAGCCTCCATAAACTCCAGATTATCGCCGGAAGGGCCGCAAATCTCAATTTCCTGAATGGAAATATCGCCAGCGGTTAAGAACGTCAGCCGCAGATATCTTGCATTATATGTACCAATCCAGTTTTCTCTTGCAGCTTCTTCTACCGAATCAAACCAGATGGTATTCGCCTTCGTTGTATCCAAATCACTGTAATTTTCTTTTACTGCGGTCCACTCAGAACCATCCGGACTGATTTCAACCGTTACAGCTGACAGCGCGCTTCCCTGGATTTTCAGCGCGGTCACAGCTTCCACCTTATGCATATCTACAGTAACCGTAGACGTTCCGTCGCTGGTACCCGTATAAGTGCCTGCAGCTGTTCTGTCATTGTCGAGAATCCGCTCGATACTGTTTACTTTCTTTACCCCGACAGCGGATGGATTGCCAGAATCAAATCCATTGTCCGGATCTTCAATATCTGTTTCGATTTCTATATCATCCTCCGAAACCATTGTCGTCTCCACCGTCCACTGGGTCTTATCCAATACGCCGTCCGTCTGGATTTTCGCAGAACCGGCGTTTACTGACTTGGAATAGTTCAAGAACTTATCCACAGCAGTTACTTCATATTCCATTACCCGGTTATTAATCGAGGAAACTGTATCCGTATAAACAGTAGATTCCGCCGCTGCATCCATCGGGATAAATCCAATCACCTGCGTCTGCTTTTTGCCATTGGAAATCATACTGCGTTTTACTTCATAACCCAAAATCGCATCTGCCGCATTCGGATCAGCTGTAATTGTGATGTTCACCTGATTAGATTCTGCGGCGGCTACTGCCGTTATAACGTCTTTATTTGCGATCGATTTCTCGGATTCCTGATTTGCTACACGGTATGCCCTTGCTTCTTCATTTACATAATACAGAGCTTTCGTTTCCGCTGCGCCATATTTTTCTGCATAAGCAATTGTATCTGCATCCGGCGTCATTCCCCAGCGTTCAAAGAACGGAAGAATATTTTTATTCGCCGCCGCACAGGCAAGCCGCATCAGATTCTGATCACCGCCGCTTAACGTCAGGCCCGGCTGCGGTGCGGCAGACGGATTCCTGGAATACGTATCTACCCGTGCAAAGAACAGGTTATTAAACTGTTCCTCATAATTGTCATAAATATGTCTGTCCTCCGTATTGTCGTCAAATGCCAGATGCAGCTGCCAGTACAACGCAAGCTGTGTAAATACATTAGAAGCCCTGCCGACTGTTCCGGATGTAACCTTGTCATAGACATTTTTATATTGATAGCGAATCTTTCCTGTCAGAAGCTGCGCAAAATAATTGTTGGTAATTTCTGCTACCGCATAGGTTCCCTGATTGATATCATGGCCAATTTCATGGGCGATTCCCCAGCCAAATCCATTCCAGTCATTCACACCTGACAATACCGAAGATCCCCACTCAATACCAATATGGTTTCCGGCCGCATACATAAACGCGCCAGCAAACATCCGCATATACCGAATATTCAGATGCTGCGCAGGCCAGGCATTTTTTCCTCCTTCGCTTCCCGCTGCATCGCTTAATCCTTTGTGCTGATAAAACAGAGTCATTGTATCTTCCATTGCCCGCAGCGCATGATCCAATTTCGTGACTTTATCCGCGGCACCTGAAATACCTGCCCAGATCTGTGTCGCAGGCAAGGAGTACATCATTTCCTCCATCATAATATCTGTTGTGTTTAAAATACAGTTCTGCCGATCATAATCATACGCAACATTATCGCTTACATCTTTTTTGTGTTTTTCAAGATGCCCCGCTTCAATGGTACCGACATATGCCTCAAGCGCTTCTACATAGGCTCTGATCGCATTGGTACGTTCTTCTCCCTCTTTTCCGTATACACTCAGTACCGGGATATTGCTGCCGCCATTGATACGGACCGCGTATTGATCGGATGCGTTGTTTCCGGTATAAGCCACATAAATCTGGCCGCCCTTTTCAAAATCCGTTGTGGTAATCTGCGGAACTGTGATTTCATTTCTGCCGACCTTAAGATTAACGGTTCTCGCAAGGGTGCTTGCTTCCGCATGATACTGGGTAAATACCAGCTGCAGGGACGCAGCGGCTCCCAGGCTTAAGGTATTATGTCCTACATATACCAGCAGTTTTTCCCCTGCATATGCAGTTTTGCCCAGAGGCTGCCATGCATTCAGCCCGCCAAATCCCAGATGGGAATCTTTCCGCGCAGTAATCTGGTTCTCTACCACATAAGCGGGATCCAGATTTGCATGTAAAATATTTCTGGCATTTTCCAGTTCCAGAAGCAGTTCGTCATACAGCGGATGCTTCTCTCCACTCACCGTATCCGGCGTATTCAGACGCGTTTCCAATGCGGCAATTGTCTCTTCTGTCACATCCTGCCGCAGCGTCACATGCATAGCGTCCTCATAAAGCCCCATAATATCGTCTTCCAGTGAATCATATGTATGGAAGCGAATCTCGCCTACCATCATCGCCTGCCTGGAATTATTGCTTCTTCCCAGACACAGATATATTTTATTTGCTGTAATTTTTTGATTGAATTTAACAATGTAAAATGGTTTGTTATTTTTATCTGTCCTTTCAAGCAGTCTTGCACCTGCAATCTGCTGCTCTGCGGAACTGCCGGAATTCCAGTATTTCACCAGAACCGTCTGTACGCCTGCCTTCTGATCTGCCGCTGCAAACGTCATATAATCCATCTCGTAATCTGCGTCAAGAGTAACCGTCATTCCCTTATTGGAAGCCGGATACTGCACTCCATCATCCCAGTCTTCCTTCATCCAGTAAGAGCCGTAATCATCATCCACTAATCCAAGGGCGCTTCCCGCAGCGGTATCCAAAACGCTGCCTATCATCTGCGCACCGCCGCTTCCGCCATATGATGCACTCTCAATATGCGCCGTTTTGACGCCTATCCCGTTAGAAGTGTTGATTAATTTATAGCTGGGAAGCTGGGGCGGTTCAATACTTTCTGTCGTCGCGGTAGAGACAAGGGAAGGTTTTCCCCAGCCAAGGTCATTCCAGCCAATGACATAGACAGAATATTTTACCGTATCTTCCAGGCTCCGGATTGTATAGCTGGTTCCGTTGATTTTGCCGGTCCCAGCCTGTACTGGCGTAAATCCATCCACTACCGGACGATAGCTGGTATCCGCATCTGCAGATTTTTTATAATACACCATATATCCATCCGCATCGTCCATATCTTTCCAGCTGACCGTGATAGAACGGTAACCGCCCACTGCTTTTACATAATCCGGCGGCGCGGGGAGTTTTTGCGGCTTAGGGATACCAATCTGCGTATTAGACCATGGACTGCTCCAGTCTCCGTTTACAGAACGAACTTTGATCGTATATTCTGCAAAATTAATCATGTTTTTATCATTGATCGAGCTAATTCTGTGCTGTGCTCCGGATACCCGGACAATCTGTGTCTCAGGTTCTGTCTGATTTTTTACCGGACCGGTTACAGAAACCTCATATCCGGTGATATTTATCTGGGGAGTCCAGGATACCGTCAGGCCTTTATCCTCCGATACCGGAGTATGCAGTGTCGGAATATCCAGCTGCGGCGCCGGGATCCGCTCCTCCATATTATTGACAAATTCCACTTTGGCAATCGCTACCAGGGGCTCTGTCTTCTTTGTTCCGGTAATTCGGATCGTTACCCGTTTCACTGCGATCTGCGTACCAAAATTAAGAACCAGAGAGCCGTCCGCTTCTACGCTTAAACTCCGTTTTACCGTTTCTTCCCCGGCGCCAGTCGCTTCTATGCTTTCATGCGCTTCCGAACGGGCTATGGCAGGCTCTGTCTGATCACTCAGAGAAATTGTCATTTCCTGTTCTGCTCCATTTTCATCCTGATAGACCACAACTGCTTCTCCCGCTGTGATCTCGCTGGAAACATTGCCGTCTTCATCTGTCTGCGCAGGCGCATAAATCGTCATTCCCTGAATTTCCGGCGCACCTGCTGCATGTTCCAGAATAAAATCCATACTGACCGGATTATTTACTGAAATCGGTTCATCCCCGCTTACAGGTTTTAAGGTATAAGACCCATCCTGGCTCTCCAGAACCGTTCCTTCTGCAGCCTGCGTACCCTGTATCATACCAAGCTTCATCACACTGGATTCCTGCTCTTCATTTATACTTTGTACGGCATACTGCAAATCCAGCAAATCTGCTTTTCCATCTCTGTTTAAATCATAGTCCGCAGCTTCCGGGGTCTGCCGGATAGCGGTTTTCAACGCCTCAATATCCTTCTGATCGATCGCTTTATCCTGATTTACATCTCCGCATAACATCCATCCTGGAACTGCCGTGCTGCCTGTTTCCACCTTTGCGGCGCAGACTTTGATTTTACTGATCCAGTCTTTCTGTACCTGGATCTGCTGCGTATAATCTGCAAATCTGGCAGCGGAAACAATTACTGTATACTCTCCCTCTTCTACTTCAAACACCGCCAGAGCAGAAAACGTCTCTCTGTTGTTAAAATCCAGTTCTCTTGTCTGCTCTACTGTCTTATCACGATTTGAAATATGTACGGTTACTGTTCCGTCAAAAGGAGTCATAAGAGAAGTATTCACTTCCACTTCCATCCTTCCATTTGCCGAGGCTGCCTTCGTCTGCTTTCCCTCTGCTTCTTCCAAAACAGCTTCCGTCTGCTGTATCCATTCCGGTTCCTCCGGCGTTACTCCGTATACCGGCTCCGCAGCTCCCATCCAGCTGCCAAATACCATACAGACAGTAAGTAATGCTGCTATCCATCTTTTCATGTTTTCAATTCCTTCCTATCTTAATTAATGATGAAACAGACGAATGCCTGTAAAACTCATTACCATACCATATTTATTACAAGTATCAATCACATGATCGTCACGGATCGAACCGCCAGGCTGCGCTACATACTGAACGCCGCTTTTATGCGCCCGTTCGATATTATCTCCAAACGGAAAAAAAGCATCCGAGCCTAATGTCACGCCTTTCATCCGATCCAGCCACGCACGTTTTTCTTCTTTTGTAAATACTTCTGGTTTTATTTTAAAAATATTCTCCCATGCACCATCGGCCAGGACATCCATATAGTCTTCCCCAATATACAGATCAATTGCGTTATCCCTGTCCGCCCGCCGGATACCGTCTATAAAAGAAAGGTTCAACACCTTCGGCGACTGACGCAAAAACCAGTTGTCCGCTTTCTGGCCCGCAAGCCTGGTACAGTGGATACGGCTCTGCTGGCCTGCGCCAATGCCGATCGCCTGGCCGTCTTTGACATAACATACGGAATTGGACTGCGTATACTTCAATGTAATCATGGAAATTGCCAGATCGATTTTGGCAGCGTCTGTCAGTTCTTTGTTTTCCGTCACAATATTATCAAAAAACGTATCGTCAATCTTCAGCTCATTTCTGCCTTGTTCAAAGGTAATGCCAAACACCTGCTTGCGTTCCACCGGATCCGGCACAAATGCAGGATCAATTTCAATTACATTGTAGTTGCCGTTTTTCTTCTCCCGCAATATTTCAAGCGCTTCCGGATCGTATCCCGGCGCAATCACACCGTCAGATACTTCCCGTTTGATCAGCAAAGCAGTCGCTTTATCACAGACGTCGGAAAGGGCTATAAAATCACCGAACGAGGACATACGGTCTGCACCTCTGGCTCTCGCATAAGCATTGGCAAGAGGCGTAAATTCCAGTTCCATATCATCCACCCAGTAAATTTTACGCTCCACTTCCGATAAAGGAAGTCCTACTGCTGCCCCGGCAGGAGAAACATGCTTAAACGAAGTTGCGGCAGCAAGACCTGTCGCTTCCTTTAGTTCCTTTACAAGCTGCCAGCCATTAAACGCATCCAGGAAATTTATATAACCTGGTTTTCCGCTTAACACTTTAATGGGCAGCTCTTTATCCTCCACATAAATGCGGGATGGTTTCTGGTTCGGGTTGCACCCGTATTTTAATTCCAGTTCATTCATTGCCGGCCCTCCCTATTGATTTTTATTTATAATTCTGGTCTCTGTTGTCCCAGATGTTATATCGATATAGCGGACAAACAGGGACACTTTGTTCTCTTCATTCAGGCTGTTCCAGATTTTATCTGCAAATATATCGATGGTTCCTTCTATTTTAATCCATTCCGGTTCTCCTTCAAAACTTGGCAGCGGATTGCCATCGCCCATATAAGTATGGATAAAATGTCCCTCCCCATTCTGTGGATTCTCATAAGCAAAAGTATAGCGGCGGCAGGAATCCGGGCTGCCGTTGTTGCTTTTTAAAATGGACATCGCATAGTTATACATCCCGTTTTCAACATGAAGAATGCCGGAAATCCGAGGTGTATAATTCGGAGCATCCGGTTCAAACGCGCGGGTGCGCAATGCCTGTTCAAATGTCTGCTGTTTATCCATCAATTCATAAATCGTATCGGTCTGATCCCCGTTTGTAACAATCGTCTTGTTGCCCAAAACACGGACAGGCGCATAAATTACCAGGCTGGGATCGGTTAATTTAGCCGGATCAAATGCCTGCGTACGAATGCCTTCCCCATCAGAAACAAAAATACGATTGCGGCTGTTTTCACTTCTTCCCATAATAAAGTATGCCGTTACTGCGCATTTACCATCTTCGCTTTTTCCTATCACAATCCCTCTGCCTGGATATGCATTCTGGCTCAGCTGCTTTTCCAATGATAACAGTTCCATATGTAACCTCCTTAGTTTATGATTTCTGTTGTTAAATCAGCCCAATTCCAAAAAAGCCGTCACATCTGAGCAGCTTGCCCAGACGGCCGGCATTTCCATCAGTCATATTCCATATATTCCCTTCCGCCATCTGTCAGTTATATAACTGCTCCCATTATAATCATGCTTCCCTGGAAATGTCAACCAGAAGAGCTAATTTAATTCTTAAAACTGTGGATCGGCGCCGGTATCCTGCCCTTTCGCTGAATAAACGCCTCACAGGAAAACGGATTGACCGGCATAATCGGCGCATATCCAAACAATCCGCCAAATTCCACCGTATCCCCAACGTCTTTCCCAATTACCGGAATCAGCCTTGCAGCCGTCGTCTTCTGGTTTACCATACCAAGCGCCATCTCATCTGCAATGATACCGGATATTGCAGAAGCTTTCGTATCTCCTGGAATTGCAATCATATCCAGCCCTACGGAACATACGCAGGTCATTGCCTCTAATTTCTCCAAGGTAATCGCTCCCGCCTGCACAGAATCAATCATCCCCTGATCCTCGCTGACAGGAATAAACGCGCCGCTCAGCCCTCCCACATAAGAAGAAGCCATTACACCGCCTTTTTTCACCTGATCGTTTAAAAGCGCAAGCGCAGCTGTCGTCCCTGGCGCTCCGGCGTATTCCAGTCCGATTTCACAGAGAATATCCGCTACGCTGTCCCCAATCGCCGGCGTCGGCGCCAGAGATAAATCGATAATTCCAAACGGAATTCCCAACATCCGTGAGGCTTCCTGCGCAACCAGCTGTCCTACGCGGGTTACTTTAAACGCCGTCTTTTTGATTGTTTCGCATAAAACCTCAAAACTTTCTCCCCGCACTTTTTCCAATGCGGTCTTTACCACGCCAGGGCCGCTGACGCCGATATTGATCACTGCGTCCGCTTCTGTTACCCCGTGAAATGCGCCTGCCATAAACGGATTATCATCCGGAGCGTTGCAGAATACAACTAATTTCATACAGTCTACCGAATCCCTGTCTTTGGAGCGTTCCGCAACTTCCAGAAGGATTTCTCCCATCAACCGTACCGCGTCCATATTGATCCCGGTCTTGCTGGACGCCAGATTTACTGAACTGCAGACACGCTCCGTACTGCAGAGAGCCATGGGAATCGAGCGGATCAAAAGCTCATCCGCCTTGGTCATTCCTTTGGATACCAGAGCGGAATAGCCGCCGATTAAATTAACCCCGACTGCTTTTGCCGCTGCATCCATTGTCTTTGCAACCGTCACAAAATCCTCCGGCGCCTTGCAGGCAGATCCGCCTACAAGGGCAATCGGCGTTACCGAAATACGTTTATTTACAATTGGTATGGCAAATTCGCGTTCAATCTCTTCTCCTGCAGCCGCCAGATTCTTCGCTGCTGCCGTAATTTTATTGTAAATGTTCTGATTGAGTTTCTCCAAATCGGAGTCTATGCAGTCTAAAAGGCTGATCCCCAGTGTAATTGTACGGACATCCAGATTTTCCTGCTCAATCATCTCATTGGTTTCTTTTACTTCCCAAATGTTTATCATGATCTGCTCCTCCCTGCTTATATACGGTGCATTTTCTGGAAAATCTCTTCCCGCTGGCACTTAATACTCACACCGATTTCTTTCCCCAGCTTATCCAGTTCCTCCGAGCAGTCTGCAAACGGCTTCTTTGCTGCATTCATATCCACAATCATCATCATATTAAAGTATCCCTGCACAATTGTCTGAGAAATGTCCAGGACATTCATCCTGTTCTCTGCAAGATATGTGCAAACTTTTGCAATAATTCCCACAGTATCCTTTCCTACTACAGTGATAATTGTCTTGTCTGCTGCTTTTTCCATATAATTTCTCCTCACTCTATCAATATATGCAATTCTATGTACCATGCCATTATATCAAAAATACAGGGATTTACAACTTCTTTCTGAAACAAACGCAACATCTATAAATTTTCACCAGGACCGGTTCTCATGGCATTGTGCCGCATCCTATGCCAAAAGAACCGATCTTAGATAACAGAATTATTCTTTCTGGGAATCAAAGCTTTGATATTTACTTCATTTCTTCCTTATTCCCATCAATTTGCCATAAAGACATTCCTCCTGCCCCATCAAGTGTGCATACATAATACGCTCCATCCCCAGTCTTGCAGAACGGCAGCAAACCATTGAAAGCGTGGCCATTATTTACAGCGCTGGAAAGTTGTTTGCTCTGTATAATTTCTCCATCCTTATACTCATAAATAGCTTCTTTTGTTACGCATACGATTGTATCCTTCCATGCAGCCATAGGCGGAAAAAGCATATCCAATGTCCCTGCATTATTTTTCTTGCACATCATTTGCACAAATTCCTGCAGCCCTTCCTCTGGTTCCTCCTCTTCTAAAGTTTCCGCATTTATACAGCCATAAATCTCTGTTCCATACAGCAAAAACTGATCCTGGGTTTTCAAACATCCTATCCTTAAATTGTAAGGCAGATTTTTGATTACTTTCTGTGAATCAATATCATAAATCAGGCATTCTTCTGTTCCTACCAAAGCGATACTGTGGTCATTCACATATTTGACATCCCTCAAATGATCCTGCCCGCCTAACTGCGTATATACTTCATCCATATCATACTCCGTACAGGAATCTGCTGTGATCTGAACCACCCGGTTCACATAACCACCCTCTGCGTTGTCATCCTCTCTCTCCATCATGATCACAATAGCCTCAATCCCATCTTCTCCCTTGCGAAGATCCCCGGCAAACAGACCGCTGTCTTCTTTCAATTCATCCGGCTGAGAAAGAACCTCTTCCCAGGTATCTCCCTGATCCATGCTTTTCCAAACGAGCGCATGATGATCGGTCAGTTCATTTTTTTCATCATTATCTGTAAGGGCATAAATCTCGCCTGCATCGCCTGCCAGAAGATCATAATAATAAGATTCTCCTACATTTACCGCAGCTCCGATTCCCTCTACCTGGGACTCAGCTTTATGTGATTTAATAATTGTACCGTGGATAACAACGCCTGCACATACTGTAACAAAAGATGCTGCTGTAATCGTTACAGCGATCATAGCCGCGCTTATATTTCTTTTTACTCGTTTCATATATGCTCCTCCTTTCCGGGTTTCAGTCTTCAGGAGTTCATTCAAAATTGCCTGATCCGCAGTATCAGATAATGTTACCTGATCCATCTGCTCACAATATTTTTTCATATAATTATCCATCATATTTCTACTCCTTCCAACTTGGTTTTTAAATGTTTCCGGGCCCGTTCCATTCGGGATCTTACTGCAGACGCGGTGATTTTCAAAATCCCGGCAATTTCTTCTGTCGCATATCCCTCATAATAATAAAGGTAGATTACAGTTCGTTCTTTTACGGACAATGACATCACTGTCTCTAATATATCCGGTGATTGCGTATCCTCCACAGGAATATCCGCCGACAATTTTTCACTTTTATGACGGCTCCAAAATTTCAAACGGTTCTTACATTCATTGGCTGTCACAGTCAAAAGCCATGCCCGTTCTTTTCCTGGGAAAACAGAAACCTTATGTTCGATCAGTTTGATAAATACATCATGGCAAACATCTTCCGCTTCAGCCTGTGAATGCAGATATGTCAACGCCAGCCGATAGACTGAGTTCTTATTGTCATTATAAACTTGCGTAATATCCAATCTGTAACCCCCCTTTTTGAGTACTCATATATAAAACAACCAAAAAAGCATTTTTGTCTCATTATATCAAATTTTTTTATATAATTTCTATTTTATACACTATTAAGAGATGCAATGGGCAGGATACGACATGGACGGATGGGAATATATATAGTTTGTGCCAATGGCCAAACATATACAGCCACAGCCTGCAGAAAAAGGATAAAGCAGCAGAAGTGCTTTTATACTCTCTAAACCTTGATTTCAAAGGCTTTCTGCAATGAGACCTCAGGGATTCAAACCCCGGACAACTTGATTAAAAGACAGATTGTAAAATCGCTTTTTAATTTGATTTTTAAGGCTTTTGTAGGTCGTCTGCTATAATATTGCTATAAGACAAAATTTCTGATATTATTGCTTTTCCTTTTTTGCCGGAACTTTTTTTCATATTGCAAATCAGGACTGCATATGTTACTATACCAATAGAAAAAAGAGCATCTGCTTGCAACAGACGCCCTTTGGGAACTGCCGATAGACGGTTAGCCCGAAAACAGTCGCTCAAATAGCCGCTTAGTTTTCCAGACTGGGGCGGCTATTTCTGCGTTTTATCATTATCCTTGCTACCGATGGCATATCCAAGGCCGAAGCAAGTAACACACAAACTGATTACAGCAATTAGTCCTTCGATAGTCAACATAAGCTCAGCCCTCCCTTGTCAGATTCCCTTACGGGTTTCTATGTAAACGGAGGGTCACAGTCCCTCCGGAGAGGGCTAACCGCCTACCATCAATGGCAGAACCTTCCGGTATTTTATCATGCCGGGGCAGAAGTTACAACAACATTTTACATTTATAAATAAAGATGTTATCTGATATACGCCTTGTATCCTGTATCCGCGCATATCCACTGCTCCCGGCCTTTTCCATCTGTGCCTATGTACATCCAGATCTGATCGCCTACTCTGGCCGTCGCCTGATTTTTTACTGTCATGCCTTTTTCCGCGATTCCGATAATGTCAGCGTTCGGCAGCATAAGTGTGCTTTGCGATGCCAGTTTCGTCCGGATACGCAGGCCGTCCGCTGCGATTTTGTAGCTTTTCTGCGGCTGATAGTTCAGCTGTATGTGTTCCGGGGCTTCCCCGGCTGGTTCTGTAGATGCCGCCTGTGTATTCTCAGGCGTTTCTTTCAACAGGTTTTTCACATCCCTTCGCTCACATCCTTCTCCTGATACCAGTATTCAGATGCATAGATCCCCGCCCGGAATCCTGCATCTGTCGCCGTATCACAGAACGCTTTTACGATTTCCGTTCTGACATCTTTTGACAGCCCGTCAGCACGAACAATTCTTGCTGTTCCATCTCCGTCTTCCGAATCGATGAATATCGGAATACCGCCTTTTCCAGCTCCTTTGAACGGGCGTAGAATGGAAATTGATTTCAGCGGGAAAATGTGCTATGCTTTAAGCTAAAAAACTAGCTGACGAATCTGAAATTTGGGGGCTATGAAAGGGAGATTTATATGGACATCATAACAATATCGAGAACAATTTTTAGATATTCGCTGCTGGCGTTGGCCGGGATTGGAATACTAATTCCTATCTATGCAGGAGCATTTCTGCTCTACAAAAAAATATTTCATGGTTCCCGAATCCTCTCAGTAAAACAGTGGTCTGCGCTTGTCCTTCTGTCAGCGTGGTTACTGCTTGTTTTGGGACTGACAACATTCAGCCGGGGAGCCAATTTTACAGGAACAATCAACACATCTTTGTTTAGCAGCTATGTCAATGCGTGGCATGAATGGTCTTATACAGAATTGCAGCTAATTATTTTCAATATGCTGATGTTTGCGCCGTTGGGTTTCCTTCTTCCTTTCCTGTCCCAGAAAGGCGAAAAATTTCGCTTCACCTGTCTGGTGTCTTTTCTGGTTACTTTTCTTATTGAGGTGTTGCAACTTATAACCGGACGGGGAATTTTTGAGCTGGATGACCTACTGCACAATTTTGTCGGAAGTATCTTTGGGTATTTTGTAATCATGTTTTTCTTGACCAGCTTCCGGCGAAAAGGGCTGGAATGGAAGTCTCTTGTAAAAGCGCTGATTCTTCCATTTATATTTGTAATTGGTATTGGTTGCGCAATCGCTGTATATAATGGACAGGAATACGGAAATATGCCGATTATACCAGCAGAAAAGCAGAATATGTCCGCCATATCCATTGAAAATGAAGCTGTATTTTCAGAAGGTAAGGACAGTGCCTGCGTTTACAGGAACCCTAGGGCAAATGATTCGCAGTACCGTGAAACAATAGCTCAGGCGGTTGAAGCATTGACGGACATCGAATTTAAGGCTGTGCGCAGAGATGGAAGAAATCATGTATATGTCAGTAATTCTTCAAATATTCAGTTGACTATATTGACAAACAGCGGTGAATGGAATTATAACACATGGTCATACGATACAGTTGAATTGACGGAAGCGGAAACACTTGCAAAAAGAAATGAACTTGAAGAATGGATGAAGCAATACAACCTGCTTCCAGATGGTATGATTTTCAGTGTTCAGGACGGCTCTATTCTTCGGTGGGATGCGCCAACTATGAACGGAAACTATCCGCAGGATGATTTTGCTTTAGGTAGTATTATGGTTGCGTATAATCAGAGTGGAGAGATTTCCAGTTTCCACTACAATGTTATTACCCATGAATATATTGAAAATGTCACTCTAATGTCCGAAAATGATGCCTATTTAGATATTATGGATGGTAACTTCGAGCAATACACTCCTTTTGATAAAGAGGACAACCTTGTTGTAAAGGACTGCCGCTTAGATTATACCTATGATACGAAGGGATTTTACAGGCCGGTGTACCGTTTTAGTGGTTATATCAATCAGGCAGAGTATCCTTGGGAAGCTATCGTTTCAGCCATGGAATAACAGCGTTCCTCGAAATTCCATTTTATCGGGCAGATAAATAAACTAAAATAGGGCGGCGGGGCAGATGTTGACAATCCCGCCGCCTTGTCTGTTATCGTTCCATATCCTGCTTTCTGCAGGGCTGTTGTTCCCACTGTTCCTGCCGCAAGATACTGTAAACGCTCTTTCTGATTTTCTCGGCTTCTTTT